>JBGPNR010000042.1:0-10230 GCA_041487635.1 Candidatus Udaeobacter sp.
AAAACTTCAGAGATTTCTGGACGATACGCGGAAATTTGCAGGAGGTGGGCGCGGGTCTGACTGCTGCCGCCGCGTTCGGTCTCTTTGTCGGAATTTGCGTGGCCCAAACAAATTCTCTTTTCTCTGCTGACGCATGGAACAACATCACATTTACAGCGGGCGAGGTGGTCAACCCGCGCCGCAACGTGCCGCTGTCACTCGCGTTCGGTACGTTCCTGGTGATTGGCCTTTATCTGCTCGCAAACGTTGCTTACCTCGCCACGCTGCCTTTCAGCGCGATCCAAAATGCGCCCAGCGACCGCGTGGCTTCGGAAACGGCAAACGTAATTTTTCCAGGCGCCGGCGCGACGATCATGGCTGTGGCGATCATGATCTCAACCTTCGGATGCAATAACGGACTTATTCTTGCGGGGGCACGCGCGTATTACGCGATGGCGCGCGACGGCTTGTTCTTCCGATCGGTCGCCGAGCTCAACAAGTTCAAGGTGCCAGCGTGGGGTTTAGTCATTCAAGGCATCTGGGCTGGCGCGCTCGTCCTGCCGCGCACGGTTAAAACCGACGCCACCGGCGCCGTGACCGGCTACGGCAACCTTTACGGCAATTTACTGGACTATGTCATTTCAGCCGCGCTCATCTTTTACATCCTGACAATCATCGGCATCTTCTTGCTGCGTCGAAAACAGCCAGACGTGGAACGACCCTATCGGGCATTTGGGTATCCAATCGTGCCCGCTCTATACGTCGTCGGCGCCACCGTGATTCTGGTGGTGCTGTTCATGTATCAGACGGCCACTACCTGGCCGGGCTTGATGATCGTGCTGACCGGCGTGCCGGTGTATTTCCTGTGGAAATTTCGACATAACAAATCACGCCCAGCTTGACTTGGCGGGCGTGTGGCAGCTAGCACAACCAAAAACAAACTTCGCTAATGAACTTACTTCGTCGAAAAAGCGTCACGCAACTTCAAGCTGATGCGTTGACAGATCAGCGGCTTAAACGCGCCCTCGGAGCCACAAACCTGACAGCTCTCGGCATTGGCGCGATCATCGGCACGGGCATTTTCGTGCTAACCGGTACCGTTGCGGCGCAGAATGCGGGACCGGCCGTGATTTTATCGTTCGTTCTCGCAGGCGTGGCCTCGATCTTCGCGGCGCTCTGCTACAGCGAATTCGCATCGTTGGTGCCGATGGCTGGGAGTGCATACACGTATGGCTACGCTACTCTCGGCGAACTTTTCGCGTGGATTATCGGCTGGGACTTGATTTTGGAATATGCCCTGGGTGCTGTCACCGTCTCGATCGGTTGGTCGGGCTACGTTGTCTCCTTTCTGCGGGATATTGGCATTAACATCCCGCCCGCACTATCGGCGGCGCGCGGTACGCTCATTACTCTGGCGGATGGAACGCAGGTCACTGCCATCTTCAATCTGCCAGCCGTCATCATCATTGCCATCATCACACTGTTGCTGGTGATCGGCATTAGCGAATCGGCGACGGTAAACAACGTAATCGTGTTTGTGAAAGTGGCGGTCGTACTGCTGTTCATCTTCGGCGCGGTTCACGCAGTCAATCCCGCCAACTGGCATCCGTTCATTCCGCCGAGCACGGGCGTGCGCGGACATTTCGGCTGGAGCGGCGTCACGCAAGGCGCTGGGATCGTTTTTTTCGCCTACATCGGTTTCGACGCAGTCAGCACCGCCGCGCAAGAAGCAAAGAATCCGCAGCGCGACATGCCCATCGGCATCATCGGCTCACTGTTAATCTGCACGGTGCTCTACATCGCGGTCTCGGCCGTGGCCACCGGCATCGTTCCTTACCTGCAACTGGATGTACCGGATCCCATTGCTGTGGCGGCTGACCACGCGGGACTCGGTTGGATGTCTGCCGCGATTAAGTTGGGCGCAATCGCGGGCCTCAGTTCCGTAATTCTCGTGATGCTCCTTGGCCAGTCGCGGATTTTCTGGACGATGGCCGACGATGGTTTGCTTCCAAAATTTGTAAGCAGAGTGCATCCAAAATTCCGCACTCCCTGGATCACCACGATATTGACTGGCATTGTTGTGGCTTTCTTTGCGGCGCTGTTCACTGTGCGCGAAGCAGGCAGCCTCGTTTCCATCGGCACGTTGCTGGCGTTCGTGATCGTCTCAATTGGCGTGCTCGTGTTGCGTATTCGCGAGCCGGATTTGCCAAGAACCTTTAAAACACCGGCGGTGTGGGTCGTGGCCCCACTGGGGGTATTGTCGGCGCTTTACCTGATGATTGCTCTCCCGTGGCGAACATGGGAACGGCTCATCATCTGGTTCGTCATCGGCATGGTCATTTACTTTTTCTACGGCGTACGCCGCAGCAAACTCGCTCAGGCCAAGATTTCCGGAGACACAGCAGGCACGAGCGAAAACGTTCCCTGATTCTCAGCGTCGGCGAAGCTGTTGAGGTATTGAATAGTCACGGCTTGAAAGAGCTATCCATTTAGCAACATCTGTGTGAGCGCTTCAACTGCCCCAGCTGCTTTCGTCAAAACCCGCGCGATGGGCTGGTGCCAGCAAATCCGAGAAAAGCACGCGTGCGCCTTGCGAGCGTTTCGCTATCGATTTTATCGAAAGCGCGCCAACCCGCTGCGACCTCGGAGAGGGAAACCTGTAGCTTGCGAAGAATTTTTCTTTCGTCTTCACTCAGCGCCTTTCGCTGCTCGCGGCCTAATGCGCGCTTTTGAAATTGCGAGAGCACCGTTGCCAATCGAGTCTCAGTCGCCGTTCTGAACAGATTGAGAAGCTGTTGAAAAGCGACGTGAAACGGAATCGTGGCAAGGTCGACATCTGTGGTTTCGGAGACACCGGTGGGCGGCATCGCGATCTCATGCGATATCGCAACGGAATGCCAGACATCTGCTGGTTGATTATATCCGATCTCAACAAGGTAAGAGGCGTGCGATCCCGATGTCGTCACGTAATGCATCGCGGCCATGGGCTCGACAGCCACAGTTTTTTCTTGCAGACCATCTGCGCCATACAACCGAAGATGGACCTGTCGATCCACCGGCATCACTGTCTCGAACAACGATGACCAATCGATATTCCAGCTAGCGAAGATGGTGCGCGGGTCCCGTGCGATGGCGAACAGGATTCGCGCACCATGTTCGCGCGTTAAGCCGAGGCTATCGCCGACGTCAGGTGGTCGGTCGGCTGCGATGAGACCTACGATTGGTTCCCTGGAAATGTGGAAAGCGTCGCGGGTCTTCGATGTTTGCACGTTGCGGTTTCGTTTTCTTTCGGCCATTTTCCCCAAGGGTCGCTCATCTGTGAAAGCCCAACCCAGAATATTGCGCCACAATTCAGTAGCGAGCGAAATTTTTCAAGTTCACCTTTGGAACTGCGCCGTCTTCCTAGCGAGTAACCGATAATTCCCGCCTGAGTTAAATCATGAGCCCAAAAATCGTCGAGCTCGAGCAAGTTTCTCATCGCTGTGACAAGCTGCGTGCTGATGGAAAAAGGCTGGTTGCTACAAACGGCTGTTTTGATCTACTGCACGCCGGCCACGTGCGATATCTGCAAGCTGCGCGTGCGCTCGGTGATTTCCTGGCAATTGGCTTGAATGGCGACAATTCGGTTCGCGAGTTGAAAGGAAGTGGCCGTCCCGTTACGACAGAGAGCGATCGCGCGGAGCTTCTGGCGGCTTTGCAGTGTGTTGATCTGGTCACGATTTTTCCACAGCGCCGGGCAACGCAGTTTATTGCCGCAGTCAAGCCTGCCATTTATGTCAAAGGTGGCGATTACAGGTCTGAAACGCTGGACGAGGAGGAGCGCGCGGTGTTAAAGGAAATCGGCTCGGAGATTCACCTCATTCCATTTGAGGCAGGCTATTCGACTTCGCGCTTAATCGAACAAATATGCAAAACTAGGCGTTGAAATTTATGACTCGTCGCAATTCGTGTCCGTTAAATGACACACTCGCAATCAATAAGTGAAACGGTTACCAATTGGAATTCTCGGATCTGGAAAAGGAAGTAACTGCCGTGCAATCCTCGAGAGCATCCGGTCGGGCGATCTTGCCTCGGAAGCGCGCGTGGTGATTTCGGATGTGCTGGAGGGACCGATCCTTGAGATAGCGCGAGAGTTTTCGGTCGCAAATGCGTATCTGCCACCGGGTCAATTTCGCACCCGCCTGGAGCCGCAAGCAGAAGAAGAGCTTGTGAGAATGTTGCGCGACGCTGGTGTTCATCTTGTGGTTCTCGCTGGCTTCATGCGCGTATTGCACGCGCCCATGCTCAGGGCGTTTCCCCACCGCATCATCAACATCCATCCGTCGCTTCTGCCGAAATATCCGGGACTTGAAGCTTGGAAACAAGCTCTCGGAGCCGGTGAAACTGTGACGGGCTGCACGGTGCATTATATCGATGAGAAAGTCGATCACGGCCAGATCATCGCTCGCCGGGAGGTAGCCATCTTGCCTCACGATACGGCGGAAAGTCTGCATGCCCGGATTCAAATCGCCGAACACGAATTGTACCCGGTCGCAATAGCTGGATTCTGTGAAAAATATGCGGCATCAAGTGCCTAATTTACAGATGGCGCACAACCAACAGTCGTAAACTGCTCAACTACAGTTGTTCTGGTTTTTGCTCCCGCCTGAGCAGCTCTTCCAGAGCGACCGTCGGTTTTTTTTGTTCGTACAGCACGGCGTACACCTCATCGATAATGGGCGTCGCGATGTTCAATCGCCGCGCGCATTCCCATGCGCTTCGCGCGGTCGGAATCCCTTCGGCAACTGTTTTCATCGACTCAGTAATCTGAGCGACTGCTTCGCCACGCCCCAAGCGCTCGCCGACGGTATGATTGCGGCTGCTCTCACTGTAGCAGGTCAGAATCAGATCGCCCGCCCCGCTCAATCCATAAAAGCCAGTCGCGTTCCCGCCCATCGCAACCCCGAGCCGGACCAGCTCTGCCAATGATCGAGTGACCAACGCGGCTTTCGAATTATTACCCAGTCCCAGACCATCGCTGATTCCGGCCGCTACGGCGAAGACATTTTTCAACGCGCCGCCAAGTTCGATCGAAACGGCGTCTTGACTCGTGTAAATGCGAAATCGCGAACTGCCCAGGATATGTTGCAAACTCGCCGCGCAGTTCGCGTCGTCGCAGCCAATGACGGTGGCGGTGGGGAGATTCTGTGCGATTTCGACAGCGAGGTTCGGGCCGGATAACACCGCGATTCTGTGGCCCGGGCAAACTTCCCCCAGAATTTGGCTCATTCGCATTCCAGTCAGGTGCTCGATCCCCTTGGTGCAACTCAGGAAGACGGCATCCGGATTAGCAATGGATTTTCGCAGACGGGTGGCGATCTCTCGCAATGCAATTGACGGCGTTACAAAAACGATCAGATCCGCTCCGGCGCAATCTTCCAGGTCGGATGTGACATGTACCGAGGGAGGTAATTTGATTCCAGGAAGGTAGTTACTGTTTTCCCGCGTCTTCTGCATGCGCGCAATACGAGGGCCGTTGTGACCCCAAAGCGAAATTGGTCGCCCGTTTTTTCCCCACAGCCAGGCCAGCGCCGTTCCCCAAGCACCCGCACCCAAGATTGCCGTCTTGCCAATCTTCATTTCCGAGTAAAGCGTGGCTCCCTGCCGCGCATTAGCCTGGAGAGATTTGAACGGTGCCGCCAAATCACAACTGCCGCGATACAAAGCGACGAGTAAAACAGCGCTTTCCCATAGCTTTGATTTAGCGGGGTCATAATGGCAATCACGAGCGGCAGCGCGACGGCAGCTACCACCGACGCTAGCGAGACATAGCGCGTCAACCAAAAAATCAATATCCAAATGATGACACCAATCAGCATCGCGAATGGCATGAGACCGAAAAGTGCTCCGGCAGAAGTCGCAACGCCCTTTCCGCCCCGGAACTTCAGCCACAGCGGAAAACAATGCCCGATCACAGCAGATACCGCCGCGACGATTCCAAAAATCTCGGGTGAACCCCAGTCCTGCCGCATGAGCGTTGCAATCAACACCGAAATCTTTACAGCGCCTAAACCCTTCAGGAAGTCCAAGACGAACACCGCATAGCCATATCGTCTCCCGAGGACGCGCAAGACATTTGTCGCGCCAATGTTACCACTGCCCCCCTTCTGGATGTCGACTCCCGCGATGCGGCCAGCTAGATACCCGAAAGGAATCGATCCCAACAAATAACCTGCACCCAGGACGATAGCCAACGTGAGCATCAAAAGTGGGAATGAAACTGGCCTTTACCTCAGCTTGTCGTATTGTAAGGCGTTCTTCGACAGCCAGATAGAAATTATGGCAACATCCGCCGGAGTAATTCCACTGATACGTGCAGCTTGACCAACTGAGGTGGGACGCAAAGTTGCTAGCTTTTGTCGCGTCTCGGAGCGAAGCCCATTGATTTTACTATAATCCAGCCCATCTGGTATAACTTGATCCTGCCTCCGTTCAAGCTGTCGATTTTGTTCGGATTGTCGAGCCGCGTATCCTTCGTACTTGAAATCGGTCTCGACTAGCTCCCAAATCGGATCTGGCACACAGCTAAGAATCTCCAAAGGAAGATTCTGAACGCTAAAATCCGGTCTTTTGAACAATTGCGAAATTGGAACGCCGCGGATCATCGTCCCGATAGCCGTCGCTCGGGCTTCCTCCAAAAGACGCATCTTCTCTTGGAAGCGAGCATAGCGGTGCTTGCTCACTAGCCCCAGCGTGAACGCCCGTTCAGTCAGGCGTTGATCTGCGTTATCGTGCCGCAGAAAGAGTCGATCCTCAGCTCGGCTTGTAAACATTCGATACGGCTCTTCGGTCCCTTTTGTGACCAGATCGTCAACGAGGACACCGATATAAGCTTCTCTTCTGTTTACGAGAAATGGCGCACGGTTTTGAACTTTCAAAGCTGCATTGGCTCCGGCGATCAGCCCTTGCGCCGCTGCCTCTTCATACCCCGAAGTACCGTTGACTTGGCCTGCGAAATAGAGTCCGCTGATTAGCTTGGTTTCCAAGGTAGAAAATAGTTGGGTCGGCGGGAAATAATCATATTCGACGGCATACCCTGGCCGCATGATCTCTGCACGTTCCAATCCAGGAATAGTGTGCAGCAATTCAAGTTGAACGTCGTAAGGTAGACTGGTGGAAATTCCGTTCACATAGTACTCATGTGTATGCCGTCCTTCTGGCTCGAGGAAAATCTGATGTGAAGTCTTATCTGAAAATTTGACAACTTTGTCTTCAATTGACGGACAGTACCGTGGACCCGTGCCCTTAATCCTTCCGGCGTAAAGTGGAGATCGTTGAAGATTTGCGCGAACAATCTCATGGGTCTTCGGTGTTGTAGCAGTTATCCAGCAAGGAAGTTGTTCCACGTGGAACTTACCATTGTGAACACGGTTCAGCGTGAAGATCTCACCGAGGCCGCCACCGATTTCCGCAAGCTCGAAGGCGAACGTCGGAGGAGGTTCGTCGCCCAATTGAATGGTGCACCGCGAGAAATCGATTGACCGGCCGTTCAATCTGCACGGCGTGCCGGTCTTGAATCGTCCCACATGAAATCCAAGCTGCCGAAGGTTCTCGCTCAAGCTTGAACTTGTATCCGCCATGCGGCCGCCCGGCTTGCTGCTCTGACCCACGTGTAGTAGACCGCGCAAGAATGTCCCAGAAGTGACAATGGCCGCGCGCGTGAGAATTCTCAATCCGAAATCCGTTTCCACGGAAACCACTTTCCCGCCCTCCACCAGGATGCGCGAAACGGTCGCTTGCTTCGTATGGAGATTGTCCGTCCCCTCCAGAAGCGCCTTCATCCGAAACTGATACGCCTTTTTGTCGCACTGGACTCGGGGAGCCCTAACAGATGGGCCCTTTGTTCGATTAAGCATTCGAAACTGGATCCCGGTGGCGTCGGCGTTGACGCCCATAGCACCGCACATGGCATCGATTTCGCGCACAATATGCCCTTTGGCTAGACCCCCGATCGCCGGATTACATGACATCTGTCCAATTGTGTCCAGGTTCTGGGTCAGCAACAACGTGCGAGTCCCGATTCGAGCCGCAGCCAGTGCCGCTTCGATACCTGCATGCCCACTGCCCACGACTACAACGTCGTATTCCGTTGGAAGCTCAAATGTCATTGACATAACATCTTGCAGGCCAGAATATTATCGCAGTAACATCTTGTGTTGGATCCCATTTTCGCCTGACGTTGCTGCGGCTTGGGAGGTTTGAATTACGCCGTATGCGATGCGGCCAAGCACAACCAAGAGCAATATAGTGGTCACAAAGATGCCTCCCCAGATCCAGTATTCGATCGTTCGCGGGTAATTTTCACCGCGCATGATGCGAACTGCAAGTTGCCCCAATGTCCCGACGTAAACGTACAAAAACAACCCCGGTATCCGACCGATCGAAGCCCACAGCATGTACAAACCAAATCGAATACTAGTCAAGCCATAGAAATAATTCAGCAGGCTCGTAGGAAACAGGGGATGTAATTGACTCAACAAAATGATTTTCCAGCTCTCGCGTTCCACCGCAGGCCCAAAGGCGCGAATGGTTGGATTAGTTGAGAGTTTTTGCTGGAACCATCGCCTGGCTATCGAACGGCTTAGGGTAAACGAAATCGCTGTGCCGACGATGTTACCCACAAACACAATCAAAAATCCCCACCACAAACCGAAGAAAAAACCGCCTCCGACAGCTAGGATGCCGCCCGGAAGCAGAAGGACATTACAAATTGCGAAAAGCAACGGATAACAGATCGCGGCCCATGCGCCCAGGCTCATCACACGCTTTTGCAGCGCCTGGATAAAGTCCACAACCGGAAAAAAGCGCGAGAGCGCAAAGCCCACGCCAATCGCTAGCACCAGCGCTGCAACCTGCCAGTAAAACGAGCGGGGAACCCTTACCATCTCGAAATCTTGCGCGCGTCCTCCACTTCGCGCAAATTTCGCCAGTTCAGTTTCTTGCGTCCGAATAGAAAGGCAGCCCGATCAGTTAAACGGCCTATAATACGCGAAGGCGCAAGCATTTTCAGCGCGCGTGTTCGACTAGGCACTCGAAGCGTGTGCATTCCGGTGACGCGGCAGGGCGAGGCTGTCAAAAATTACGCGCGTGGCGTCCGAGCGGTTGAGCGTATAGAAGTGAATACCAGCCACGTCGTTATCCAAAAGCTCCTGACATTGTTCCAACGCGTACTGAATGCCGGCGCGTCTGACCATTTCAGGATCGTTTTGGCAACGCTGTAACGCACGCTGAAGCTTCGCTGGGAAGCGTGCGCCGCCCGCTAACTCGGCGATGCGTTTGAATCCGCCGATGGAGGTAATCGGCATAACGCCAGCGATAATGGGGATGTGAATGTCATGAAGCGCACAGCGTTCACGAAAATCGAGGAAGTCGCGATTATCGAAAAACAGCTGCGTGACGATGTATTCGGCGCCGGCATCCACTTTCGCTTTGAAATAATCCATTTCGACTAATCGATTGGGCGTGGCAGGATGTCCTTCGGGGAACCCGGCCACGCCAATTCCAAAACCGCGGTGGTCCGGATGCGCCCCCGACTCATTGAATCTTCGAATGAATTTGACCAAATCGATCGCATGTTGGAACGAATCCCGCGATTTATCGTAAGTAATTCCTGCCGGCCTATCCCCGCCAAGCGCGAGAATGTTTCCAATGACCGACTTGGCGTATCGAAGGAGGATCGCTTCGATCTCCTCTTCGTTATGACAGACGCAGGTAAGGTGGGGGATCGGGTCCAGTTTTGTCGTGTGTTGAATGCGCTCGACAAGATCGTGAGTTAAATTACGCGTTGACCCGCCGGCACCGTAAGTCACGCTGACGAAGTGCGGCATGTACGATTCGAGATCGCGAATCGTTTGGTAGAGGATCTCCGCCGCCTCCGGTGTTTTTGGGGGGAAGAACTCGAACGAAAACGTGGGCGAATTCGCCCGCATAATGTCGGTGATGTGCATGACTCAGCGCCTACCTTCGTTCCTGCCGCGACTTTCGGTCAACTTACCGAAGCCACTCACGGTACGATTGTAAATAGTAGCAACACGCCAACAACTTTGAATATCTCTGAACAAGTCTCCTGGCTGTCGCAGAAACCAGGGTTTATTGGTCAAGCAACAAGGGTTATTAACATGTCGCGCGTGGCACGGCATTTCCTAAGAGTCCTGACAGTTATTCGCAGTAAGAAGAATAAGATCCAAACAGAATTTCACTAAAGAGCAGCAT
>JBGPNR010000043.1:0-10149 GCA_041487635.1 Candidatus Udaeobacter sp.
AGCGCCAGCATCCTGACAATCACATGGATGTACATCCGCATGATGGGCGCCGAGGGATTGAAACGGGCGAGCGAGGTTGCGATTCTAAACGCGAACTATGTCGCAAAGCGGCTCGACCGCTTCTTTCCGGTGCTTTTTAAAGGTAAACACGGCCTCGTCGCGCACGAATGCATCATCGATCTTCGCCAATGGAAAAATGCCGGCATCGAAGTCGAAGATGTGGCAAAGCGTTTGATGGATTACGGCTTTCACGCGCCGACGGTTTCCTGGCCGGTCGCCGGAACAATGATGATCGAACCGACCGAGAGCGAACCGAAGCATGAACTCGATCGTTTCTGCGATGCAATGATCTCGATCCACGCGGAGATGCAATCAATCGCGAGCGGAAAACAAGATCGACAAAATAACGTGCTCAAGAACGCGCCCCACACGGCGCGACAAGTCGCGTCCGACAAATGGAACCGGCCCTACTCGCGCGAGCAAGCAGCTTTCCCTGCGCCATGGACACGCGAACATAAATTCTGGCCGACTGTCGCGCGCATCGACAACGTTTACGGCGACCGAAATCTCTTTTGCTCCTGCCCGCTGGCAGAAGACTTTGATGGAAGAAATAGTTAGGCATTCCTCGACTTTACTTGGAATCCTAAACCACAGATTCGCAACACAGAGGACCACTGCGGGGAGCACAGGCTGCTAGCCTGTCCTTTTCGGCAGCCTGCCGAAAAGCCACTTCGCACGTTCGATTCCACGTGGTGCTGCAAAAGCTTAAAGCGTCGTCGGCAAGCTGCCGACGACAACAGGCTGGCAGCCTGTGCTCCCCAGAATGTGCAATTCGCGCTCGTGAACGCGCTACCCTTCAGGCGCGAGCTCGGGGGCGGCCACCACGCGTGTCGGAACGAGGCGCAACGCGCTGCCATTTGTTTCCCTGGCCGCCGCGGCACCTTGTTCGTGGTATTCGGCATCGCTGTTTACCTGCCAAAGATCATAAAGCTTGGTGTCTGCCAAAATATTCTCCACGCACAACATCGCCGTCATCATCGCGTGATCCTGATTGTTGTATTTGTGCATGCCGTTGCGACCCACCAGATGCAGGTTCGGGTAACGCGTTTCCAGTTCCTGGCGGATCGTGGCGACGTGCCGCGCGTACTCGTCATCGTAAACCGGATATGCTTTCTTCTGACGAACGACGCAGCCATCGACGAAATCGCCTTCCCTAGCCAGACCGATCTGAATCAGTTCGCGCTTTGCCAGTTCAATCAAATCCTTGTCGCTCGAATCCCAGAGGCCGTCGTGTTCGAAGCAGAAATATTCGAGACCGTAGCACACTTTATCCGGTTCGGGCACCATCTCCGGTGACCAGGAACGGAAGTTCTGGACCCGACCAACTTTGACGCTCGGATCGTGAATATAGATCCAGTTGTCATCGAACATGTGGCGATCTTTCAGGATCAACATGACAGTGAGGAAGTCGCGGTACTTGAGGCTTGCAGCTGCGCGTTTAGTTCGCTCACTAACAGCAGGTGATAAGCCGCACACGAGGGCGCGCATCGGCGCAGATGAAATGACGTGTTCGGCTTCGATTGTTTGCGCCTGGCCGAGTTGATCTTTGTATTGAACCATCCAGTTGCCGGACGTTTCGTCGTAAGAACACCGAGTCACTCTGCGGCCCATCTCAAGTTTGCCTCCCAGCGTCTTCATCTTCTCCGCGCAGGCGTCCCACATCATGCCTGGGCCGCGCCGCGGATAACGAAAAGAATTGATAAGCGTTTTGATGACTTTGCTGCGATCGCCGTTGTACCGCTGCGGAATGAGCGCATTCTTGATGGCGCTGCCCAGCGAAAGCCCTTTGATGCGCTGCGCCGCCCAGTCTGCAGAAATTTCTTTACAGCTCATTCCCCAAACTTTTTCGGTGTAGCTTTTGAAGAATGTGTTGAAGAGCCGTTTGCCGAATTGGTTGCTCACCCACTCTTCGAAATTCCGTGGGTTCCGCACGGGAAACAGACGTGCTTTCAGCCAGGAAAGCACACAGAGCGTCGATTTGAAGACACCCAGCTTCAGCAGCGCTTCAAACGGCTTCAGAGGATACGAATAAAACTTGCCGCCATAAAAAATGCGCGACGAACGCGGCCGCACGAGCATGTCATTTGGCAAGATTTCTGTCCACAGATCCTCCACTGCTTTGGATTTGGAGAAGAATCGGTGGCCGCCGATGTCGAAATGAAAACCCTTATAGGTGACGGTGCGGGAAATTCCGCCGACGTAAACAGGATCCGCTTCCAGGACAACGACATCTACCGACTCTTTTGAGAGAAGATAACCAGCCGTGAGACCTGCCGGTCCCGCACCGATAATGGCGACTTTTGTTTTCATCTTTTACTACGCAACCCAGTTGCCCCGCATGAAATTCCAAACGTACCAGCCCTGTACGCATAACCCAGCAGCGCTGAGCAACGCTACTGCCGCGATGCCGAAAGCCTCCGCAAACATCGGCGGTGTGCGAAATTGACGCAGAAAATTCAAAAACGCCAGCACGATCAAAGCGTGGACGGAAAACTCGTAGCGAAGCATGCTTTCCATATTGCCACAGGCGACTCCGCTGACGGAGAGGTAGTAGATCGCAGCCGCACAGAAATAAATCCCGATGCGCGTCGGCAGCCCCGCTCGGCGTCGAATCACTGGAAGCAGTTCGCAAAGTGCGATGCCGATAAGAAGCAGAGCGCCCACCGTCATCGATATTTGGCTCGCTTCGGTCGGATTATTCAGAGCCGGAACAAGCCAGCGATAACTGCCAGGCTTAAACACCGCCAAATAATCGGGAACAATCCCCCAGTCGGCTGCCTGTGTGAGCATATAGATGTTCCATTGACCCCAGCGGAGTTGAGAGTAAACGAAGAATCCGACGGCGCCGCACGCCGCGATCAGAGTCATACCGATCGCTGCGCTATGCTTCCGAAGCCACTCCCGTGGCTCAAACAAACCGCGCCACCCAGTTTCAAATGCCGAGCGCACCACCGGAAAAGCGGCGCATACAAGTCCAACAATTCGCGTTGCCGACATCACGATACCGTGCGCCGCTGCCCAAAATTTCGCGGACCTCCCTTCCGCAGTGCTCCAATAGATAAAGCCAAGCAGTGTCATCAAAAATAGTGATTCGGAATAACCGGCGACCAGGAAGAACGCTGCTGGATGGGCAGCGATCAGTAACGCACCGCAAATCTGAACCGCAGTCGGAACATTCCAGCGCCTACAAAACAGAAAGAAGTAACTCCAAAAACCCCAAGCAGCGAGCTGAGCGGTGATCAGGAGTGCAGTGTTGCTGTCGATATCAAGCCCGTAGCGGAATAGCGCGGCGATGGCCGGATACGCTGGAAAAAATGCAACATTCGACACTTCCATAACCTTGTGGTCGATGGGTGGGACAATGGTCTGGTATCCGCGATCGATGATGTTCATGAACCAATAGCTGTCGTGCTGCACCAGCGCGGAATAGCGGTCCGAAATCGGCGCTTCGGGGGCGAGCAAGCCCACTGTCATTGCAACTTGCAGGAGGGTTACTGTTAGTCCCGCCAGTAAAGGCATGAGCAAGCGCGGCAGGCGCATCATGCCATCATAATCGCAGGCCCCCAACGCTTTGCTCGCGAAACCTTTACGACCCTGGCATGCTGTCCCACCACGGAGCGCCAGGGACACGGCAACCCCATCGAGACTGCAAAAACTTTTGAGACTTTCGTCAAAGACAATCTCGGATCGCATTGTTTTCCAACCGGTACACGTTGATTTTCGTGGCAGGGTTTGACGGCGGTTGCGCATTGTTTATTCGCCGCAAGCCGTAGCTGGCAGTGCATGAAGCGAACTTCGCCGGGCGATCCAGCGACTCGAGGAAGCAGCTATGACCCAGAGATCACAAGCACAATCTCGCCCTTCGGTGGATGGGCTTGATAATGTGCAAGAAGCTCGCTGGCGGCGCCGCGGCGGAATTCCTCAAATTTCTTTGTCAGCTCGCGCGCGACGCAAAGTTGTCGCTCCGGTATGATATCGATACAGGCGGCGAGTGTTTTGGTTAATCGGTAAGGCGATTCGAAAAAGATCGTTGTTTCGTCGCGTTCCGTTGCTGCTCGCAATTCGCGCTCGCGTTGTCCACTTTTTACCGGAAGAAACCCACGAAAAGAAAATTTATGGGTGGAAAATCCGGAACCAAGAAGAGCCATCAGGATCGATGATGCTCCGGGGATGATCGTAAACGGGAGTTCGCATTTGATGCATTCGCGGATGAGGCGCAACCCGGGATCGGAGAGTCCAGGCGTTCCTGCGTCCGTGATCAGCGCAACGTTTTCGCCACGCCCGAGGCGTTCGACAAGCTCGGTCGTGCGGGCCGCTTCATTGTGCTCGTGATAACTGACGAATGGCTTTTTGATTTCGAGATGCTTGAGAAACAGTCCCGAATGCCGCGTATCTTCAGCCGCGATTACATCGGCTGATTTCAGCGCCTCAACAGCACGCAGCGTGATATCGCCCAAATTGCCAATTGGTGTGGCGACGACGTAAAGCATTCCGCATCATCCATCCAAAATCAGTCGTTGGCCATCGAACCATCCGGGGTGTTTCATTTCAACAAAGCCGATGTGCGGACAGAAAACGAATCCGTAACGGAGGGTAAAATGAGCACAAGCTCTTATCTACTGACCCTCTCGATCGTAGCTTTAGTCGGTTGTGCGGGAGAACCAACTACGGTGACGACCACAACCACACAAGAAGTAACGACCACAGGCCCCGCTCGAGAGGTCGTCGTGACCCGACAGCCGCCGCCAGTTCGCATTGAAACTCAGACCGTAGCGCCTGGACCGGGATACGTCTGGACAAGTGGTTATTGGCAATGGACGGGAACGACTTATGTGTGGGTCCCGGGATCTTGGATAGTCCGCCCAAGACCAGCCGCAGTTTGGGTGGCAGGTCATTGGGTGCCTCGTTACAACGGGTGGGTATGGGTCGCAGGCCAGTGGCAATAACGAATACCGCAGAAAATCGTCACCAGCCCAGAACCTTCGCAAAAATGAGGGGCGCCACGATCGTTGCGTCGGATTCGATGATGAATTTCGGAGTGTCGACGCTGAGTTTTCCCCACGTGATCTTCTCATTCGGCACCGCGCCTGAGTACGATCCGAAGCTGGTTGTGGAATCGCTGATCTGGCAAAAATAACCCCACTCCGGCACGGGCTCGCGGACAACGTCCTGGTTCAACATCGGCACAACACAAATTGGGAAATCGCCAGCGATGCCACCGCCGATTTGGAAAAAACCGATGGCTGAATCCTGCGACACGCTGCGATACCATTCTGCGAGCGCCATCATGTATTCAATTCCGGAACGAATAGTGTGGACATCAGTGATTGCTCCCGTGATGCAACGCGCGGCGTAAATATTTCCCAGGGTGGAATCTTCCCAGCCAGGCACAAACATCGGAAGGCCCTTGTGCGCAGCGGCGATCATCCAACTATCGGCAGGATCGATCTCATAAAACTTCTTGAGCCGGCATTCTCGGAGGATTTTGAAAAGGAACTCGTGCGGAAAGCCGCGCTCTTTTTTCTGCGCAGCGGAAACCCATTCGTCGATTACCACTCGTTCGATGCGGCGAATAGCTTCCTCTTCCGGGATGCACGTGTCGGTGACCCGATTTAGATGACGACCGAGCAGCTCTTGTTCCTGTTGCGGAGTCAGCTCGCGATAATTCGGCAGGCGGACATACTGGCTGCGCGCAACCAGATTAAAAAGATCCTCCTCCAGATTCGCTCCGGTGCAGGTGATGGCATGGACTTTGTCCTGGCGAATCATTTCCCCCAGAGAGACGCCCAGTTCCGCCGTGCTCATCGCTCCCGCGAGTGTGATCATCATTTTTCCACCTCGATCGAGGTGCGCGGTGTAGGCATCGGCGGCGTCTTTCAAGACAGCGGCGTTAAAATGCCGGTAGTGGCGATCAATGAACTGGCTAATGCTGCCCATCTTCACTTCCAACTTTTCCATTCAGGCCCACTCGCTTTTGATGCAAAACTTTTACCGAAGCAGTCAAGCGCTAATCGCGCCTTTCCCGAAAATTCCTTTACGGTACGGCGGCAAGGATCGGCGCTGCCAGGATCTCCGGTATTATGCCCAGCAAAAGAACTGTTGCCGCAAGCACAGCTACCGTGGCTCGCGTTAGCAGAGCTGGCGGGTGGACACCGACGTGCCGCGGGGAGGTGGGCACAGGTTCATCAACGAAAATCGCCTTCAGTACCATCAGGTAATAGTAAAGCGAGATAAAGCTGCCGAGAAGCGCGACTGCCACGAGCCAGAGCAAGCCGTGGCTTGCACCGGCGCGAAGCGCAACACTGAAAAGATAAAATTTTCCAAAAAACCCGGCGAGCGGCGGTATCCCTGCCAGTGACAACATGAAGACAGACATGCATCCCGCAAGCAGAGGCGATCTGGAAGCCAATCCGGCAAAGTTTGAGAAATCGTCGCCCCCAGTTTCGCGCCGCACCATGGCGACGACGCCGAATGCACCGACGAGTGTGATGGCATAGATGGTGGCGTAAAATAATGCCGCGGAAAATCCGGTGCGATCGCCAGAGACCAGTCCAATGAGTGTATATCCAGCATGCGCCACCGCGGAGTAGCCAAGCAGTCTGCGCACATTTGATTGCGCAAGCGCGACGAGATTTCCAAGCAATATCGATAATGCTGCCAGCGCGGCGAGCACGGGCGACCAACCTGCAACCATCGCATGCCATGCGGCGCTGCCGTGAAAAGGAGCAAACCCGACCAGCACAATTTTTCCCAGTACCACAAATGACGCGACCTTAGAGGCTGACGCAATAAACGCTGAGCTGGGGACGGGCGCGCCCTGATACACATCGGGCGCCCAGAGGTGAAATGGTGCCGCGGCAATTTTGAAGGCGAAGCCGATAAGCGTCATCACAATCCCAACGGCTAGCAACGGTTGGACCGATACGGTCGCCAGTTTCTCCGAAACCGCCGCAAGGCTGGTGGTGCCCGACATTCCGTAGATCAAGCTGATTCCGAAGAGTGTGAAAGCGCTGGAGGTGCTGCCGAACAGGAAATATTTCAGGCCGGCTTCCGCCGAACGCACATCCGTCTTGTCGAATGCCGTCATCACATAGAGCGACAAGCCGAGCAGTTCGAGTCCGATGAAAATCATAAGTAGCTCCTCGCTGCCGACGAGCAGCATCAGGCCAACTGTTGCAAATAGAACAAGCGCCAGATATTCGCCCGGATGACGCAGCGACTCTTCTGACGTCGTCAGGAGGACTGTGAAGAAAGCCAGGGCGATACAGATAATTTTGAACAGCGACGTGAGCGGCGTGATCACAAGCATCCCGCCAAAAAGGGTCGCGTTGCGCGGCAACATCAGCACTGTGCCAATCGCGATCGCGAGCCCGAGCGCGGCAACCGCGGAACAAATCCCCGTGGCGGTGGACGTGTCGTTCGCGCTTTGAGCAGGCTTAGCCGTGGAGACTGTTGCGGTCGATTTCACGCGTCCGGTCACAAGCCCAATCGAAAGAATCGCAAGCGCCGTTATGACTACGATCGTCTCTGGCGAGGCGAGTTTGAGCAGTTCGAGATAAGACATTGTTGGATCAGCGGCTTTCATTTCAGAAACCTCATCGCCTCCACTGCCGGCATGATGCGATCGAGCAATAACTTGGGATAAAGCCCGATTGCGACCGTCGTGAACATGAGCAGGCAAGCGCCGCATTTTTCCGCGGCTGTGATGGTTTGTTGCTTATTCCAATCCGGATCGAGGGCCACTCGACCATGCTGGAAGTGGACGCCTGGTTCCGTCTCGCCGAAGAACGATTGCTTTAACGCGCGCAAGGTGAATGCAGCGACGAGCACCATACCCGCGCCTGTGATCCAGACCGCGAGCGGATAAGTTTTCCATGCGCCAATGAGAATTGTGATCTCGGCCGCGAATCCACTGAAACCGGGTATGCCCATCGACGCGGCTGAGGCGACGACAAAAGTGAACGCGGCAAATGGCAGAGCACGGCTTAGATTGAGACCGGCGAGCACGTCGAGTTCACGGGTGTGTGTGCGGGCATAGATCATGCGTCCGGCGACCGCAAACAAAAGGGCCGCGATCACGCCGTGCGAAAACATCTGCAATACCGCCCCTGAAACGCTCAGCGTTGTTGCCGCGCCGAGACCGAGCAAGACGAAGCCCATGTGGCTGACACTCGAATAACCGATAACGAATTTCAGATCACGCTGGCGGAGCGCTACCGCCGCGGCGTAAACAATTCCAACGACTGCCAGCAGGACGATCCATTTGCTCCACATTTGGAAGCCCTGTGGAAAGAGATTCATCGCCACGCGCAGTCCTGCATACGCGCCGAGTTTCATAACGATCCCGGCTAGCAGCATGGAGCCGGCTGTAGGCGCAGCGACGTGCCCCGTCGGCGCCCATGTATGCAGCGGCCAGATTCCGGCGAGTACAGCGAAACCGAGAAATAACACGGGAAATGCCCACGATTGCAGTTGCGGCGAAAATTGGAATTGCGACAACTGATTCAGATCCAGCGATCCGGCAGTTACGTATGCCGTGAGAATCCCGATGAATACGAGCATGCCGCCAAAAAACGAATAGAGCGTCAGCTTCATCGCCCCGTATTCCTTGTTGGTCGATCCGAAGACGGCGATAAGAAAATACTTCGGCACGATCACCAGCTCGTAAAACGCGAAGAACAGAAACAAATCCGCGCTCAGAAAAACTCCGTAGCAGCCAGCCACCACGAGCAGTAACCAGAAGAAAAATTCGTTCTGCCGATGTTCGACGTCCCATGAAAACAATACCGTGCTTACGGCGGAAATACCCGTGACAAGAACCATGGTGAGGCTGATGCCGTCGATCGCCAGATGGTAATTCATGCCCAGGGCGGGCACCCACGGCACGCGCACGATGGTTGTGAAGTGCGCAACGTCGGAAATCGGCGTGCGAACCAGCGCGATGAGACCAAGGGCAAGACCTGCGATTGTTGTAAGCAGCGCGATCCATCGCGCAAACGCGCGCGGCAAAAGCAGCAGCAACACTGCGCCTGTGAATGTGATGTAAATCGTCCAGGCGATCATGCGCGTCGCCCATCCCAACTTGAAATGCCAATTTGGCATTTCAAGTCAGTCGCTTCTTCAGCCGCAGGGCAAAACATAAGGTCGGATGGAAAACGCCCGATGATCTCTTTGCTCATTCGCGTGGACATTTAACCAAGCAATTGCGCCAAGTGAGCGACGGTTGTGTTGAAAATGTTGAACAGGAACTGCGGCGCGATGCCGATGGCAAACATGAGCAATGTCACAGGAACGATGACGAATTTTTCGCCTCGCAAAAGATCTGGAAAACCGCTGCAACTTTCTGCGAGCGGCCCGCTGAACAGGGATTGCATAGCACGCACAAAGACGATGGCTGTGACAAGAAGCCCGATTACCGCAATGGCCGTATATGCGGCTGCTATCGCGAATGAGCCTTTGAAAATCAGAAACTCGCCGATGAACCCGTTTAGTCCAGGTAGACCGAGCGAGGAAAACATGGCCACGCTCATCCACCCACAGAGCAGCGGTGTGCGCTGCATCAGGCCGCCGAAGTCGTCGATCCCGCGCAAACCGCGGCGTTGTTCCAGCAAGCCAACGAAGTAGAAAAGCGTAGCCGCGGTAATGCCGTGGTTGAAAATTTGCATGAACACACCGCTCAGCGCGGCATGCGTGTCGATCCTGGTAGGAACGACAGGCGAGGCGGCTATGGCAAACAGAGCAAGCATGCAGTAACCGAGGTGATTGATCGACAAATATGCGATCATTCGCTTCAAATCCCGCTGCGCCCATGCCGCCAACGGAGCAAACACAATCGAGCAGATCGCCAGCGCAAGAAGCCACGGACCGATGACCTTGATCTCGTGGGGAAAAAGCGGAAGCAACAGGCGCACGAAACCGTAAACGCCCATTTTCGAGAGGAGGCCCGTCAGCACCATCGAGACGCCGGTGGGCGCGGTTTGATACGCGTCGGGTAGCCAGGTGTGAAACGGAAACAGCGGCACCTTCACCGCAAGGCCAACAAAAATTCCAGCAAAGGCGACCCAGGCCAAGTTTCCCGTGAGCAGCCCG
>JBGPNR010000044.1:0-10092 GCA_041487635.1 Candidatus Udaeobacter sp.
GACAACGCGCTAAATGTGCGCAATCTCGACGTGTAAATTAAGATGGGCGGTCTCCTCCATAAACTGCGCCATCCACAGCGCTGTTATGTTGTCTGCACCATTCCACGGTCGGGGAGCAATCTGCTCACGGACGGGTTGCATGCAACGCGCCGGGCGGGCCGGCCGAAGCAGTTTTTTCTGCGCGCGTCCATGCCGCATTTCGCGGCCCTCCATCAACTGAACTCGGCGCGGAATTTCGGCGCCTACGTTCGAGACATCACCAAAGCCACGGCAACGTCAAACGAGGTATTTGGCTTTAAACTGATGAGCTGGTACTTGGACGATTTTCTTGGGCGGCTGCGCGAGACTCGCGCATTCGGCGCCGCGGGCATATTCGATCTCGATCTTTTGCGAAATGCATTTCCGCGGCTCCAGTTCGTCCACATTGTCCGGAGAAATAAACTGCGGCAGGCATTGTCGAAGGCGCGCGCCGCTCAGACGAATCTTTGGAAAGTCCAGGAAGGTAAAAGCGCCCAGGGAGAACCGCGATTCGATGCGGACTTGATTGAGCAATGTTTAAGAGAAAGCGAGCAGCAGGAGAAAATTTGGGATGGCTTCTTCCAGCATATCGGTATCCAGCCTTTCCGCGTCGAATACGAAAAGCTGTGCGCGGATTACGAAGGAACAATCCGCGGGGTACTCGATTTTCTGAGAATTTCCCTGCCGCGCCATATTCGCATCGGTACGCCAGTCACGATCAAACAGTCCGATGAAATCTCCCACCTTTGGGAAGAACGCTTCCTTAAGGAACGTTCCGTCGCACTCGCACAGGTTTAGCTAATGTATAACGCCAACGAAAAAATCGAGCCAGTGAACGTGGCCGAGGAAGTGTCGAGGTCCTTCCTCGATTACTCGATGTCGGTCATCATTTCTCGCGCATTGCCGGACGCACGCGACGGACTCAAGCCATCGCAGCGAAGAATTCTCTATGCGATGCACGATTTGTCGCTTTTCCCAGGGCGGCAGCACCGCAAGTGCGCAAAAATTTGCGGCGACACCAGCGGAAATTATCACCCGCATGGGGAAGCGGTGATTTACCCCACGCTCGTTCACATGGCGCAGCCGTGGGCGATGCGCGAACGGCTGGTCGATGGCCAGGGGAATTTCGGCTCGATCGAAGGCGATCCACCGGCAGCGATGCGTTACACCGAAGCACGCATGACGCATCTCGGCGCTGCGCTCATGACCGACATGGAGAAGGACACTGTCGATTTCGTCCCCAATTACGACGAGACGCGCACCGAGCCGACAGTTTTCCCAGCCGCGTTCCCCAACCTCCTCGTTAACGGCGGAACCGGGATCGCCGTCGGCATGGCGACCAACATTCCGCCGCACAATCTTGCGGAAGTCATCGATGCCATTTGCGCGCAGATCGATAATCCCGACATCACGCTGGACGAATTGATGAAGCATGTGAAAGGGCCGGATTTTCCCACCGGCTGCGTCCTCTGCGGCGTGAGTGGAATCCGGCAGTATTTCGAGACCGGCCGGGGCAGCATGAAAGTCCGCGGCAAAGCCGGCATCGAAGAACTCAAAGGCGGCCGCGAGCAAATCGTTATTACGGAAATTCCGTACGGCGTGAACCGCGCCACGCTCGTCGAGCGCATCGCGCAATTGGTGAACGAAAAAGTGCTGACCGACATCAGTTACGTCGGCGATCAATCGGACGAAAACACACGGGTGGTCATCGAGCTCAAACGAGACGCAAACCCCAAAGTCATCATCGCCAATCTCTACAAGCACACCGCGCTGGAAACCTCGTTTGCGGTGACGATGCTGGCTATTGACCACGGCCGACCCAAGCTGCTCCCACTCAAGGAAGCCAACGCGGCTTATATCGAGCACCGCCGCGAAGTAATCCTGCGCCGTACCCGTTTCGAACTGCGCAAGGCGGAAGAGCGCGCAGAAACGCTGGAAGGTTATCTCATTGCGCTGGCGAATCTCGACGAATTTCTGCGCATCATTCGCGGCTCGGCCAATCGTGACGAAGCACGAGTGAAACTGCTCGCATTCGAATTCACCAAACGTCAGGTGGAACAACTCGGGATTCTGATTCGCAATCCCGCCCGCTTAACGAATGGCCGGTATGCGTTCAGCGAACAGCAGGCGGACGACATTCTCAATCTCCGGCTGTATCAATTGACCGGTCTTGAGCGCGAAAAGATCGATAAGGAGTACAGGGAGCTCATCGAAACCATCAAGGATTTGAGCGACATTCTCGCTAAAGAGCAGCGCGTTTTCACTATCATTAAAAAGGAATTGCGCGAAATCCGCGACAAATACGGTTCGCCGCGCCTGACGGAAATCGTTCCCGACGCAGCCGAAATCAATGTCGAAGACCTCATCGCAAACGAGGGCTGCATCATTAGCATTACGCATGGCGGTTTTATCAAGCGCACGGCTGTGAGCGCGTTTCGTGCACAGCGGCGTGGCGGCAAAGGTGTCATTGGCATGCAAACACGCGAGGGCGCCACTGAGGAAGAGGAAGGTGATTTCGTGGAGCACCTCTTCACTGCTACCACGCACGATTATCTGATGTTCTTCACTGCGACGGGACGCGCTTACGTGGAGAAAGTTTACGAAATCCCGGAGATGGGCCGCGCCGCGAAAGGCCGCTCGATCGCGAACATTCTTGAGCTTAAGCCCGATGAAAAAATCGCGGCCACGATTCGCGTCCAATCCAAAAAATCCGGCACGATCCCGAACGCCATTGATGAAACGTGGGATGAAAATCTCCACATCGTTTTCGCGACGCAATCCGGCATCGTCAAAAAATCGAATTTGTCTAATTACGCCAACGTTCGGCGCGGCGGCATCATCGCCATTCAAATCGAAGAAGGCGACCGTTTGATCGACGCGAAGCTAACGAACGGCAACAACGAGATCGTTCTCATCACAAAGCACGGAATGAGCTTACGCTTCCATGAAGAACAACTGCGCGATCAGGGCCGCAACACCGTCGGCGTCTGGGGCATTCGCCCGGAGAAAGGCGACTACGTCGTGGCCAACGCGATCGTCGATTCAAACGCCATGTTGCTGGTCGCCGGGGGAAATGGAATCGGTAAACGCACGTCGTTTGATGATTACCGGCGCCAATCGCGCGGCGGCAAAGGCATCATCACCATGAAAACCGGCGAAAAAACCGGCGAGGTCGTTGGCGCGCTCACCGTCCGTGAGACTGACGAGATCATGCTCATCACTAACAAAGGCCAAATGGTGCGCACTCGGGTTAAAGAAATTCGCGAAACCGGCCGCAATACGATGGGTGTGAAACTCATGGATCTGCGCAATGGCGAAAAACTTCAGGCGATCGCACCCGTAGTGAGTCAGGTGGAAGAAGAGGAAGCGCAGACCTCCGAACCAACCGCCGAAAAATCGTAATCGCAACGCGGCAAAGCTGTCGCGCGGGATTCTCCAGTGCTATTGTACTAGTCCGTTTCGCGTGGATGTTGCGAGGGTGCAGCAGCGGTGAAAGCGAACTTGCGTTTCCGTATCAGCATCAAATTGCGAATATAAATAAGCGAGTTTGGAAGGTAAGCCAGTATGCCGACGGGGTCCCGTCGGAAAATAAAATACAGGCACATCAGCACGCTTCCGGCAATGCTCCAGTACCAGAAAGAGACTGGGATGACACTTTCGCCCTGTCGCTCCGAGGCGAGCCATTGGACAAGGAAACGCATAGAGAAAAGAGCGTTCCCGATAAAACCGAGAACCATAATATAACTCCAATCCAAACCAAGGAATCGGTATTCTTTTCCGATCCAGGTGATAGCGACAATCGTGAGCATATTCATAGGCAACTAGTTCTTTAGCGTTTCGCCTCTCCCTTCACAAGGGAGAGCTAGGTTAGGGCATATTGCTTGAATCCCCTCACCTCAATCATTCGATTCGGCGATTTCGTATCGGATTTGTCGCGATTTCATCCAGCGCACGGCGAGCAAGTCGCGGAAGGATTTGAACAACCGGATCAGCCGAACTCAACCGCTGGTCGTGACAATCGGCAACATAGAGCTCGATCGGCATCGACTTAAGCACGCGCAAATGGTTCGCGCCCCAACGCCCAACACCGATGAGAAGAATCCGTTTCATTATGTTCTACACCGCAAATTCTGAAACACCGGAATTGATCGACTATGATTGCGCCTTGATTCGCGCAATCAACGTATCAGCGATGCTCGCAGGCGTGTCAGCGATCGCGATTCCTGCGGCCTTTAGCGCTTCGATTTTTCCCGCCGCGGTGCCTTTCCCACCGGAGGTAATTGCGCCCGCGTGACCCATTCGGCGTCCGGGAGGAGCTGTCACGCCCGCGATGAAAGCTGCAACCGGTTTCTTACAATGCTTTTTGATCCACTCCGCAGCTTCTTCTTCTGCCGAGCCACCGATTTCGCCGATCAAGATCATTGCTTCGGTTCCAGGATCTTCGTTGAACAGTTTCACGCAGTCGAGATGCGACAAGCCATGAATCGGATCGCCGCCGATCCCGATGCAAGTCGATTGTCCGTACCCGCGCGAAGTCAGTTGCCAGACTGCTTCGTACGTAAGCGTCCCGGATCGCGACACGACGCCGATGTTACCGGGCTTATGAATGTATCCGGGCATGATCCCAATCTTGCATTGACCAGGCGTGATGATACCCGGGCAATTCGGACCAATCAGTCGCGATTTCTTGCCCCGCATCAATGCCTTAACCCGCATCATGTCCATCGCTGGAATTCCTTCCGTAATGCAAACTACGAGTTCGACACCGGCGTCGACTGCTTCCAGGATCGAATCCGGAGCCGCAGGAGCAGGGACGAAAACCATTGATGCGTCGCAACCAGTCTTCTGTCGTGCTTCCCACACAGTGTCGAACACCGGCACTTTCTCATCGAACATTTGGCCGCCCTTCCCCGGGGTTACTCCCGCGACCACATTCGTGCCGTAGTCGATGCACTGTCGCGTGTGAAACACGCCCGCGCTGCCGGTGATACCCTGCACAACAAGCCGCGTGCGTTTATCAACGAGAACAGACATGGTCGGAATGACGAATGACGAATGACGAAGCTCGGAGGAATGACGAAATCCGAATGACCAAAAAAGATCCCAGTGTCGTCTTCTTCATTTAGGCGTTCTGGCTTCCTTTGGCATTCGTCATTCGTGCTTCGTCATTTTCTTTCGCTTGTGAACCACCAGTTTATTCCCGTCTGGATCTCGAAATTGTGCCATCCAACAAACCGGTGTCTCAGTTTTTTCGATGTCGAAGGTCACACCGCGCTCTTTAAGCTTCGCGATAGCAGCATCGATGTCGTCAACCTCGAAGGCGACTGTCGTTCCATCGCGCGAAGGTTTCCACGCCGGATGACAGCCAACTCCGATCGTGATTGGGCCAAGATCATACTCGACCCATGCACCGTCCATCTGAGTAGAGCTGGGTTTGAGCTCGAGCGTTTCCTGATAGAATTTCCGCGCGCGTTCCTTGTCAGACACCGCGATAGCAATGAAGGCTACTTCGTTTGTAATCATGTGCAGACTTCTTTCTCGTCTTCCGATTTGAGTTTGTGAATTATCAATTTATTGCCGTCCGGGTCCTCGATGATGGCCATGCGGCAAACCGGCGAATCGACTTTATCATAGGCGATCTTTCGCTGCTCCAATTCCGCAATTGCCTCCTCCAGATTTTCCACTTCGAGCGCGGCACTCGTGCCTTCGTTCGACGGCTTCCATTGTTCGCCAACACAAGCGATAGCCAATGTCCCCTCGCCGATTGAATACTCGGTCCACTGTTCGCCGGTCATTTCAGGATCGGCCTGCAAAGCGAGCACATCTTCATAAAACTCTCGCGCGCGTTGCATGTCCGTCACCGGAATCCCAACAAATGCGATGTTCTTAATCTTCATGCGTGATGGCTTTGTTGCGCAGCCAATCGGCTAACAATCCGATCACTTTGGGATCGAACGGCGCGCCCTTTCCCTTGAATGCGTCGGCCAGACTCAAATAATGCTGAAAGGTGTGGCCGGTGTTTGGGATTTCGTAAAAGGACGCGAGATCTCCATTCTTGTTCACATAGGCCGCAATCAATTCGGAATCTTCGCGACTCATGATCCAGTCGAATGCGCCGCGAAGAACATAGGTTGGAACTTTCACGCGCGACCACACGGCGGCGAGATTCAATTGCTGCAACTGGTGATAAAACGCGAGCGGCCGCCCGTAAAGATGAGAGTGGTCTTTTCCCTCTGGCCAAAGATCCGCAAGTTGCGGTTGCTCCTTAAAAACATCATCGACCGATCGGCCTTTGATCAGCCATTCGTAATAGAGCGTCGCCGCTCCTTTCATGCGATCGTTGACTTCGCCGGGTGATTTTCCCATTAACCCGAATCGGCGTCGCTCGATCTCGAGCATGTGCTCAAACCATGTCTCCACCCAGCCGCCGACTGAAATGTAACCGCGGACTTGCGCCTGTTCGGAGTCCGATTCCGGAACGAGCGGCGCAAAGCCTCCTCCATTGCTGATGCCGAGCAGGTAAATTCTCTTAGTGTCCAGGAAATCGTAATTCTCCAATGCGCGAAAGGCCGCACGGTAACCGGCAAGCTCCGATTCGAAATCGGTTTCCGCGCAAACGCCTTCGCTGTCGCCGACACCCTGCTTGTCCATTCGAAACAAAGCGAACTCCGGAAGTTGGGCGAGACCCCGAAAAACCAGACCACTCTCGTCCTTGGTTCCAGCCGGCGCTTCGACAGAATCGCAACTCAACCAGCCAGCAACGAAGATGACCGGTACTTTCCCTTTCGCATCGCGCGGTTTGGTGAGGATCGTGCGCAATCGTTTACCGTCGGGCGTCGTTACCGAGTCGTAGATCACGTCTGCGCCCGGATAAGTTTCGCGAGGCGTTTTCGCTTTGCGCGGAAGCTCGGCCGCGCAAAGTGTCGGGGCGATTGCAAGAAAAAGGATCGTCAAAGCGGCGCGAGGACGCCCGCGCACTCCCAAAGCTTCCGCGAAATAAGACGAGGACTTGGATACATTTCGCACGCAGTGCTTTTGGAGTGCGATGCGTCCTCGCATCGCTTTCATTCTCGGTGTCGCCTGAACCCTGCGAACCGTCTTCATCCTAAGTTGGGATTTGGGATTTGGAATTTGCGGTTGCAGCTGCTGCAACCGCTTTCTGCGCAGCGTCGGCGAGATCGTCTGCCGCAATCGGTGCAACGCCGCTTTCCTTCAACAACTGCTTTCCTCGCTCGACATTGGTTCCCTCCAGTCGAACAACAAGCGGCACTGACAGTTTTACTGTCTTCGCTGCGTTGATGATGCCTTTCGCGATGACGTCGCATTTCATGATCCCGCCAAAAATATTCACGAGGATCGCTTTTACTTTTTTGTCCGCGATCAGGATCTTGAAAGCTTCGGTTACCTGCGCTTCCGTCGCGCCGCCGCCGACGTCGAGAAAGTTTGCCGGTTCGCCACCGTAGAACTTAATGATGTCCATCGCGGCCATGGCCAACCCCGCGCCATTGACCAGACATGCAATGTTTCCGTCGAGCCCGATGTAATTCAGGCCGTGCTTTGACGCCTCAACTTCGCGCGGATCTTCTTCCGCGACATCGCGCATCGCCGCGATCTCGGGATGTCGATAGAGCGCGTTATCATCAAAGTTGAACTTGGCATCGAGCGCGAGCACGTCGCCCCTGGTCGTAACGACCAGCGGATTGACCTCGACCATCGAACAATCGAACGCGATGAATGTTCGATAGAGTCCGTCGAATAGTTTCGCAGCCGATCTTATTTGCGAGGATTCGAAGCCCAGCTGCTTCGCTAGTTTGCGTGTCTGGAACGGTTGCAGCCCTGCCAACGGATCGATTGGCTCACGTATGATCTTTTCAGGCGATTTCGCTGCGACCGTTTCAATTTCGACACCGCCCTCCGGGCTGGCTACAATCAAAGGCGCGGCAATCGCTCGATCGAGCAGAATCGCAAAATAAATTTCGCGCGCAATCTCGGCGGATTCCGCGACCAACACTTTGTTGACCAGGCGACCGGCCGGGCCTGTCTGATGTGTTACCAAGATTTGCCCGAGCATTTTCGCGGCAACTTCCCGTACTTCTTCAGGCGCCTTGCGAACGTGTACTCCGCCTTTGAATCCATTCTTGAACTCCCCCTTGCCTCGGCCGCCGGCATGAATCTGTGCTTTAATGACAATTTCAACGTCGCCAAGCTCGCGCGCGATTTGTTCCGCTTCATCGAGCGTCGAGGCGACTTTACCTCGCGTCGTTGCGACATCGAACCTCTTCAACAACTCCCTGGCTTGATATTCGTGAATGTTCATTTGCAACGAGCGACGGTCTCAAGTCCGCCGCCATCGATTAGAAGAAAGTGGAATAGCCTGCAGAACGCAGATCAGCAAAGATTTTTCTTTTACGAATTGGCTTGCCACTTTGAGACCGAGCCAAATACGGTGACGCGCATGAGAAAATCCATAAGAATTCCCCTTCTGGTTTGCGCCCTGTTGAGCACAATCACACTGCCAATTGTGGCCGGCACGCCCGAACAAGAGAAGGCGTTTACCGATAAATACAAAAAAGCATTCGAAGGCAAGGACACGGCGACGCTTGAATCATTCCTCTACACCCAGGGCGCTGATCCTGAGATTGTCGGTTTTTACAAAATGATGCAGTCGGGAGAAGCCGGAGAGAAAATTTCCAGCATTGAGCTTGTTAATCTTACGCCGGAGGACGTGAAAAAAGCGACTACCCCGATGGACTCACCCACTGGCGGCAAAGTTTGCCTGACACTCAAACCAACCAAAAAGCTCATCATCAAAGTCGAGAAGAAAGACGCCAACGGCAGCTCGACTAGCTCAAGTGAAAACTTCGTTGCCGAGAAAGACGGTAAGTTCGTAATTCCCGTCCCAGGACCGTGTAAGTAACATTTGAAGATTTTCCAGCGCGTTAAAAGCGATGCGAGGACGCATCGCACTCCAAAAGCACTTCGTGCGAAATCATTGGGCGCCCTGTTCTGGTTCCGCGGAGTTTTAGGAGGGCGCACGCGTCTTCGCGTCGCTTTCATTTTCTTCCGAACTGTCTACTTCCGAAACAAGGAGAGGACTCCTTATCTTCGTTGCTCACCAAAAAGAGTCCCTACCGTGCGCTGATCCGCTGGAGGCTCGAGCGAGTTAACGAAATTGCGAAATCGCTCGGAGAAAACTTCAGGACGAAGTTTCCAATAATGCGCAATGCCGGGCGCAGCGACGTAATGGCACAGGAGTCCCTGCCATCCATCCCATAGCTGCTTGTCCATGAGTCCATAGACATAATGAAAATGAATTGTCTCGAACGCCTTTAACCACTGATAAGCAGCGTGAAAAAAGCGCGACCGCTCTTCAGCGGACAGCGCGCTGAGATCTTCCAAGCCAACCCGCCAGATGCGTTCCAGGTCTGCGTTTTCCATGAAAGGTTTGGTCACCTCGCGCAGGGCCGTGGCAGCCGCATCTTGCGTAGCCAGCTTGGCCACGCGCGTGCTCCGATGCACTTGCAGAGCCAAATATAACACCGATAAAACAACAGCTACGGAGCCGATCAGTTGCGAGATTGCACTAATCGCGTCCCAGTTCATCTCTGTGTTATATCACAGGTGAATGGCAGCTTGCTACTTCGGCTCGTCAGCAACCTTCAGAACAATTTTACCGCGTGTGTGACCGGTTGCGATTTGTTCCTGTGCTTTGATTGCTTCGGAAAGCGGGAATGTTTGGGAAACGATCACTTTGATTTTCTTCTCGTCGATCAATTTACCGATCTCGGTCAGCTCATTAGAATCCGGCTCGACGCCCAACGACGCGCCCCGGATCCCGTGTTTATCCAATTCCGCCTGATCGATTCGTGCGACGAGCGTAACGATGAAACCGCCTTTCTTCACCACGCCGTAGGAACGCGCGAGTGTGTCTTTCCCAACCGAGTCCAGTACCACATCCACATTCTTGGCCACGTCCTCGAACTTTGTTTTTGTATAATCGATCGCCACATTAGCCCCGAGCTGTTTGAGAAACTCCTGATTCGCTGTCGATGCCGTCGCGATCACTCGGGCTCC
>JBGPNR010000045.1:0-10004 GCA_041487635.1 Candidatus Udaeobacter sp.
CGGTAAGAATGATTCCTACGCGTTTTCGGCTAACGTCGATTACCCGTTCGTCAATCGCGGCATACGGAACAGCCGCCGATGGCTCACGCGCAGTTGGCCTCCGGCGCGCGCAGACGCAGTTAGACTCCCAAAGGTAACGGCGCGAGATCGACGAATACAAATTGAACGGTTCTTGAATCACGCCTGTCTGAGCACTCACCATGATCAAAATTACCACTACAGCTCTACTTGCAGTTGGGATGCTGATGGCGTCGAGCGCATTTGCAGGAGACAAGGCCTGTTGCGCAAAAGGCGCAGCGAATGCGGGCGTTGCCTGCGTCAATCTGGCAACACTCAATCTTAGCGCCGATCAGAAGACAAAAATCGAGGCATGGCAGGCAGAATGCATGAAAGCAGGTTGCACAAAGGAAAGCCGGCAGACCTTCCTGAGCCGTGCGAAAGCAATTCTTTCCGCCGAGCAGTTCGCTCAATTAAAAACGCAGTGTAAAAAGACAGCAGGGACGACGAAAACTCAGACCTGATCCCGCTGCTGTCTTCCAACGGTGGTACGTACAATCGCACCGCGGAAAAATCCCGGCGCGATTTTGGTTTCGAGTCCGGCTGTTCGTGACGTGGCTGCCTAGAATGCTTTGTCCGAGTCGAGCAGGATTGTGACCGGGCCTTCATTGACCAATTCCACTGACATCATCGCTTGGAAAACTCCTGTCGCCACGGCAACTCCCAACCTGCGCAGCGCCTCGCACAACTCTTCGTATAGCTTTTTTGCCTGCTCGGGCGGCGCCGCAGCAATAAAGCTCGGCCTGCGTTGACCGCGCGCGTCGCCATAAAGCGTGAACTGAGAGACAACCAGCGCGCTGCCCTTCACATCGAGCAAGGAGCGGTTCATTTTTCCCTGATCGTCCTCAAAAATCCTCAGGTTTGCGATCTTCGCAGCTATACCGGCAGTGACAGCGGGCGTATCGTCGCGACCGACACCAAGCAAAATCATTAGGCCCGCCGCGATTTCTCCCGTGACATGACCCTCCACGATTACACGCGCTCTGCTCACACGCTGGACAACGGCTCGCATTGTGGGCTTAGAAAACCTGATGCTGTTGTGAGGGCTCCATCGGTTTACGCGGCGATGCTTGTTATCCCACCTTCGCGCAGCTCATACTATTCGCAGCATCGGCGCTATAGGATTTTTTCCAGTAAATCGGCAAGGCGCCACCCGGCTTTGTGCAGCTCGTCTCGAACAATATTCGTCGCCCACACACGATAATTCATTTTGTCTGGTCGAGGTTTTTCGTCTGCCTCGCCGGACGCGACGACGCCATCTTCTTCTTGTTGCGGGTGAACATTCGTGAATTGCACGCGTTGATGGGCCTCGCGCGCGATCGGCAGGATTTCGTCCGCCCATAGCTCGGCGTAGTTATCGATAGGAATACTTGGCGGCATTCGCCAGTTCCGGGGTTCATGTGTCGCCATCTCGTGAACCATCTCTTTCTTGAGCGGCTCGATCAGGATCTGCAATTCACTTTTTCTTAACGGGCCCTGTCCTTGAGGAAAAAGGGCGTTCACCGCGTCATAGTCCCAAAAGCCGTGGAATTTCTTCTTGTGCACGCCACGTCTGCGTGCCGGTTCGTCACTCAGTTCAAGCGTAAAGGTGTTTCCACCCTCATCTCCAAGCGCCGACTTGTTTTTGTCGGGATCGGCGATTCGCCCCTGTGTATCGAAATATTCTGCGCCGACATGCAACGGCTGGTGAATATCGGCCAAGTAATGAGCCAGCAAGATTAACGCCACAGGTTTCGTAATCTTTCGTTCGTTTTGTTCGGGCAGTTTTCCATGCAGAATCTGGACGCAGTACGGAATCATGTGAACGATGTCCCATTTGCTGCGACCAGCCGTGCCGTCGCGGTATTTTTGCGGAGGCACCACTGGAACGTCTGTGTAGTGAAACCAATGATGCGAAGGCGTAGTTGAATTCAAATCGTGCGTTGGCTGATTTGCTCGCCAGAAATCCCGCAGTTGCCTGTCAATTTTAGGATGCGCGGAATAATGGAACGACCTTGGATCGTCCACTCCGTTCTTGTCCCAGCCTTTGATTTCGTCTGCAATTACGGCAGCTTTTTCCAAACTAAATCCGTCGAGGATTACCGCGATCTTTGCGGCCGTGGGCGTGCCGGCCAATCGTTCATCGGCAATCGCGCCGACGATTTCATGTCCCAGGGGGCCGTACGCCTGCGCCGCAGTGGTGGACCAGAGGATGGCCGAAATTGCCAGGAGCAGACTACGGCGCGCCGCAGATTTCATTTTTGGACCTCAGGTTAATAGAATTGAATTCCGTCCAGCTTGGAAGAGCTGGGGCAATTCTTGCGCTCAGCTGCCAACATTCGCACGAATTTTTTCGAGACGCTTCTGAAGTTTCGGGAAATGCGATCCAGGCCAGTAAATTTGGCCGCAGCCCGTGCAGCGCCGGAATTGTTCATAGTAGATCTTAGTAAGCGGTTCAAGCTCCTCAATTATGTCAGCCTTTGTAATTTCCTGGAGCGACGCATTGCAGCGAAGGCACCGGGTAAATGGGGCAATGAGGCCAAGAAGATTGAAGCGGCGAATTACTTCTACGGTTTGTTCATCAGGATCCTGGGATCGCGGGCAGTAACCGGTTCTGACGACTGCATGTATTAGCAAGCGCCGATCGCGTGTCAGAAGCGCCCGGTTCTCGCGGTCCATTACGTCGAGTAACTGCCGGTCATGCGCTCGCGGATCATAAGCGACATCGAAGCCAAGCAAGCGCAAGTTGCGCGTGAGCTTTCCGAGGTGCCCATCCGTGACAAAGCGGCTGATTGTACGGACTTGTAGTCGTTTTTTTTTGGACTGCGGAGATTGTATTTCGGGGGGGTAAACCTCGACTTCCGCACCGTTCATCACCCCGTAGTGAAAATCCACCTCCTCCCCATTGACCACGATCACATCGACTTCCGGATGCGGGACCCCGCACGATTCGATCACATCTTTTACTGAGGTCTTTTCGCTTAGGCTACGCGTAATATCTTTGCGCCGCGTTTTGGATGGGAGAAAGAAATCAAGATCGCCATGGAGACTGAGCCGAACGGAAAACGGCCTCACATCAATTGAGGATTCGGGCATTAGCGTAAGCGTATTCAAAAGTAGTCGCACGCGGTCGACCTTGGAACTTGCCTGGGCCAAGCGGTTCATCTTCGCCGAAATAGCAGTCGATTTGCCAGCGGCGCAGGCCGCCACCGGTATCCATGATCTTCCAGCGATTGCTTCCAAAAACCTTTTGCACCGTTGGAGACTCTGTTTCAAAGACTGCCTCGCGATGTAATCCACTCTGGCCTAATTTCGCCGCGGCAGAATACCGGTCGACCAAAACTCCGCCTCCGCCTGTAGGGTGTGAGGCGAAACCAAACGAACCGCCACCGTTGTAACGAATGTATTGTCGTCCGTTAACCGGCGTCACAATTCGGCCGAAGCCCTCCTTTTTTACCGAGCGAAGAAAATCGCGTGGATACGTTCGGCCATGTAATCCCGGTTTTGTGACTGGCGTTGCATCAAAGCCGCGCGCAAAAGTGAAACCGGATTCTTTCGGCGTGTAATACAAAGTGCAGACTACGAAGTATTCGCCGTTATGTCCTTGCGGGCGGCGCGCTAATTTTTCGTTTTCGTAAGCAAGTCGCTGCACGACCTCCGGCCACGGGATGTCGGCGCGGATTTCCGGCCCAAATGACAACGAGAGCGGTGCAATTAACAGTGCGCCTACGACTCCTCTATGTGCACGCGAATTCATGATGTGTAATGCGAATTGTAGCCATCAATGGGTTGGCAGTGCCAATAGTTCTCGTTAACACCGTGCTTTAGCGCGGTGCATCTCGCAAGAGTACGGGCGTAACCGCTTCAGCGGTTTTCGACGTAATCACGAAACCGCTAAAGCGGTTTAATTCTGGCGGGCGGTTAGCACCTCGCTGAAGCGAGGTGTTAATGAGAGGGACTCGATCCAGTTCAATCGCCGAAGAATTTGTTCACCGGGCCGCCCAACAATATTTCGATCGGCAATTTTTCTCTTTCATATTCGTAGGGTGGTTGCTTCCAATCGAATTGGTTTGGATATAAATTCCGCATGACTCGTATGATTTCAATGCCTGTTTGAAACGGCCGAAATGTGTCGCGATCCGTCACGTGCAATTGTGCACCGGCGCAGAGTTCACCGACAAATTTGTGAAAGGTCGGCTGAAAGTAATTTTGGCGAAAGAAAACTCCTTGCAGTCGTAGCTTGTTTAGCTCGTTGCAAAGCTGCTCAGCATCGATGAATGGCGCGCCGAAAATTTCAAACGGCCGGGTCGTGCCGCGTCCCTCGGAAATGTTTGTGCCCTCTAGCAGACACATACCGGGGTAAACGGTCGCCGTGTCGAGTGCTGCCATATTGGGTGAGGGCATAACCCATGGCAGGCCGGTGTGGTCGAACCACATTTCGCGTTTCCAATTTTTCATCGGCAAAATGGTTAGTCGACATTTTGGAAAAGCTTCGTCTCGGAATTGCTGCGCCAGCTCGCCGATACTGCGCCCATGCCGGACAGGAAGCGGATGCATTCCAACAAACGATTTGTAATTGGCGTCGAGCATTGGTCCTTCTGTCGTTATGCCATTGATCGGGTTCGGTCGATCGAGCACAACGACTGCGACTCCGGCTTGTTCACAGGCGCGCATGCAAAGATACATTGTCCAGATAAAGGTGTAGTAGCGCGCGCCGATATCCTGCAGATCGACAAGCAAAACATCGAGATCCTGCAGCATCTCCAGAGTCGGCTCGCGATGTTCGGCGTACAGAGAGTAAACGGGAATGCGAAGACGCGGATGCACGTAGCTTTTCCACTCCACCATATTGTCCTGCGTTTGGCCGAGAAATCCGTGTTGCGGACCAAAGAACGCGGTAAGACGAAAAAGATCGCTGTTGTATCTCTCCAGAACTCGCGACGCGTGTTCAAGCTTTGACGAAACCGATGCCGGATGGAGCAGTGCGGCTATGCGCGTGCCGCGAAGTTTCTTCGGCCAAACTTCGTCCAGATGATCAAGTGGGAGCAAGACTGCCACGAGCGATTTTTATCACACGCCGCGAGATCGCGCGATGCAATAGCCGTTTTGCCGCTGCAAAGGCTTCTAAAATTTTCGCCTCCGTATCACGCTTATCGCAAGCATTGCGAAGACTGTGATCACTGCACATGCCTTCGCGAACAGCTCCCCATGTCGCGTGTAGAACGTCAAGTCGTGCTCGGTTGGGACCTTGATCTCACCGGTAAGCACGCCTTCAGTAAACGTGCTGCCACTTTCATCCCGTAACACCTGAGTGATGCGGCCGGATTGATTTACAAAGCAGGTGACCCCCGTGTTGGCTGCCCGCACCATCGGGCGACGCGTTTCCACGCATCGAAAAATCGCGTTCGCCAAATGCTGATGCGATCCGGACGAATGCAAAAACCATCCGTCGTTTGTAATATCGACAAGCAAATTTGCGCCGGGATTCGTCTCTGTGGAGAGCACAAAGTGTCTGACGAGTTCGCCAATCGTATCTTCGAAACAAATCAAAGGGGCCACCTGCGCATCGCTGTTCGTCAGGCTGAACACCGTGTATTCTCGTCCCGCACTGAAATCGCCGGGCACCTGGTCGCCAACGATTCGCGCAAGCAGCGGCACCCGATGGCGCCCCGGAACGTATTCGCCAAAAGGAACCAGGTGAACTTTTCTATACAGCTGGACTCTTTCGCCGCCGTCGGAAATAAGCAACGCAGCGTTGTAGACATCACGGTTCTCTTCGTCAATCGTGCCCAGAAGAAGGTCGCTCTCCGCCGATGCAGTCAGGTCCATCACGAATTTGTTGCTTTCAGGCTCTATAAGCACCGGCCCAGGCATCGAGCTTTCTGGCCAGATCAACAAATCAGGTGGAGGATTCGATCGCAGCGCAATTTCGCTCAGGCGTCGGAATTTATCGAAAATTTTCGTGGTAAACTGCGGGTCGAACTTTTGATTTTGAGGGACATTCGACTGCACAGCAGCGACGCGGAGCGGTTTTGTGGGCGCGGAAACCTGACTCGCGCGAAGCCCGAACGTCAGGACTCCCACAATGGCCGCCATTGTAAGCGTTAGGTCAAAATGCGGTCGCGTCGTATGTGTGCGCGCCTCAAGAACCAATCGGTACGCCGTCGTAACTAAGATCACATTCGCAAACGCAACCATGAACGATAACCCGGCGACGCCGGTGAACTCTGCAATTTGAATAAGCGGCCAGGTGTCATGCAGCGCTACGCCGAGCCCGTTCCAGCCCCAGCCTGAGAAAACCCAGCCCCGCAGCCATTCCTGCGTCGTCCACGCAGCAGCGAGGAGAAACGCGAACAGCAGGTTGTTGGTCGATTTTGTCCATGGCGATCGCGGCAGCGCTGCTGTGCTGCGAGCCTCGGCGAGCATCTGATCCCATTTGCCCGCGCTTAATTGCCTTCTGGCTCCTCGTGGTCGGAGCAAACCGCAAAACCATGCCCAAAGCGCGAAGTAAATCGCCATGTAAAATTGAAGAGCGAACCAGCCGAGGATGGTGACAGTTGTAAGCCAGGAAAGCGCCGTCCAGAAAAATGTCAGGCCAGTGACGTAGCCAAGTGCAAGATTCCGAAGCCAGGGATGCCGCGACTCTTTCCCGGAAAATAAAATCGCGGCAATGAGAGGCGTAAGCGCGATCCAGCAGAACCAGGTCAGATTAAACGGCGCAAAACAGCTTGTGTACAACAGCCCGCTACAGATCGCTGCCAGCCAGGGCCAGGCGCGGAATGCTTTTGATGACGAACTCACCGGGATCGATCACTCAGCCGTGACTCGGCATCCTTTTGCAAGCAATCCCAGAGACGATCGAGTTTTTCTCCGACTTGCGCCTTAACTCGAGCGAGTTCTGCAGAATCGAATTTTCCATTCTCCGGTCGGCGCTGCGCGAAAAGGTAATACTTGATCTTGGGTTCTGTTCCCGACGGCCGCACCGCGATGCGCGTCCGATCTTCCAATTCAAAGATCGACATCTTCTCTTTGGGAATCTCGTCGCCCTCGATATCCCGGATCGTTTGGGTCTCAAAATTCTTGATGCTAGTTACTATCGACCCGAGCACTTCAAAGAATGGGTAGGTGCTGTACGACTCGGCGAGGTGCGCAATTTTGTTTGCGCCTTCTGCGCCTTCGAAGACGAGCGAAGCGTTTTTCTCCGCAAAATAGCCGAACGTCGCGAAGATCTGGTCGAGCAATTCATCGACTGTTTGCCCGCGCGATTTCGCATAGGCGGCTAGTTCGCAAAACATGATTACGGCGCCGTTGCCATCCTTGTCGCGAACGAAATCTGCGCCACTGTAACCGTAACTCTCTTCACCGCCGAAGACGTAAAATGAAGAATGCGCGAGCCGAAGCCGTCGCGTTTGCTGTTCGGTGAGATCGACATAATTCTGTCGCAACTGTACCGGGATTGCGCGCTCGTACTTGCCCAGCTTCGCGCCGATGTATTTGAAGCCGGTGAGTGTTTCGACACAACGCAAACCGTAATAATCGGCAATGGCCTTTTGCAGATCGGTCGTGACAAAGGTTTTGATAATCACGGCACGTGACGCGTTTTGCTCATTCAGAACACCTTTATCGAATAGCGTCTTGATTCGATACCAGGCAAGAAGCGAACCGATCTGATTTCCGGTCAGCAATTTTATTTTGCCGTCCTTTCCGCGAACCGCCGCTCCCATGCGATCGCAGTCCGGATCGGTCGCGACGACCAGATCAGCATCTTGCTTTTGAGCAAGATTGATTGCCATGGTTAACGCCTCGGCGTTTTCCGGGTTCGGCGATTTCACTGTCGGAAATCGACCATCGAAAGGGTCCTGCTCCGGCACTACTTGGAAATTGAAACCGAGTCGTGTAAGCATCGGTTTGATGATTACGCTGCCGGTTCCATGGAGCGGCGTGTAAATGATCCGCAGCGATTTCGCTTCGCGAATCACCTGCGGATCGAGAATCAATGTTTCAAGCCGTCGCATATAGGCTTGATCGATGTCCTTCCCGATCGTGGTCACTTTTGCCTGTCGATCTTTTGGAAGCGGTGCGAACGATTCGGTCGTGATTGCATTCACTCTGTCAATGATTCCGCTGGCATGCGGCTCGACCACTTGAGCCCCGTCGCTGAAGTAAACTTTGTAGCCATTGTCGTACGGTGGATTGTGACTCGCAGTGATCACGATGCCGGCGTTTGCTTTGAGATAACGAACAGCAAAGGAAAGCTCAGGCACAGAGCGCGGGCCGTCGAACACGTATGCGTCGCAACCGTTTTCAGCTGCGACTGTCGCTGCAACTTCTGCGAACTCTTTCGAGAAAAAACGCGGATCATGCGCGATCACAATCTTCGGCTTCGCCGATACTTGCTGCCTTTGGTTGCAATCGTTCAGATAAGCGACAAGTCCGCGTGTTGCGCGGTTGATGTTAAAGAAATTCATCGCGTTCGTGCCGACGCAGGGAAATTGAGGACGCCCGTCCTCGCGCGCATTCCCCCGTTCTGCGGTCGTAACGATTTTCCCAATTGTGCGGCCACGAAGACCGCCCGTCCCAAACGCAAGTGTCTGGTAGAAGCGATCGTTTAACTCTGACCATTCACAGCCATCGGCCAACTGATTGACGGATCGGAAATACAAATCCGTGGTTGCTCCGGCCAAAAAGGTTCGGATGTTTTTTGCCGTCGATTCCAGCAATTGCCCGCGAGCAACAGCACGCTCCATTCTTGAGTTTAGCTCTTCAACATCAGCCGGCATTGCTGCCAACTGTTCTGGTCATGGATTTGCTTTGCAAGCGTTGTGTAAAAGGACCAAGGCGATCAGACTTGCGCGACCTGTTTGAGGTCGGTTATGAAACTATAAAGGAGTTCAATTATGAAACGCTGCATTCCGCATTTCGCGATCACCATTGCCTTGCTGTCGTTTGCATTCGGGCAATCGGCAACCCAGCAAGAGTCACAAGATAACAAGAGCGAGCAAGAAGTCAGGCGGATGATCGAAAAACATCGGACAGCCTTGCTGAAACGCGACGCGTCGGCACTAGAGAAAATCTGGACAGATGATTATGTGTTTGTGACAGCCGCCGGCGATGTCCTCACGAAGGGGGAGCGGCTTGAGAACGTTAAATCCGGCGCAACTACGCTGGATTCAATCAACGAAGAGGAAAATATCACGGTCCGGGTCTATCAGAACAGTGCCGTAGCGACGAGCCGCGTGACAATCAAGGGACAGTACAGTGGCCAACCGACGAGCGGCCATATCGATCCCGTCTGGGACCCAATCCGAAACGATCCAGCTTTTCAAAAACTCATTTCCGAATCTGAGCCGAAAACGATTTACAAGTAGCTTTCAGTGAACCTAGGAAAGTTTTTTGCCGAGCTCAAGCGGTGGCACGTTTACAAAGCTGCAGTAGGTGATCTCGCGAACTTCTAGCGCCAAATATGCTAGAATCCGGAGCTAAAATGACAGTGAGCGACTGTGAAGGGCAATTGTGAGAGAGCATACAAGACGCGAGTTCATCGGGACGACCGTCGCTGCTGGCGCAGCATTTGCGTTTAGTTCTGTGCCGGGATCGGATGCCACTGCAAGCGGTGCTAGCACAGAAACGCTTCGCCTTGAAACACTCACTCAATGGTTGAATGCCTCGCACAGAATGCGCGAGCGCGCGTTACAGCCATGTCTGGATCGCATTCGGGAAATGGACCCTTCCATTCATGCTTGGGTCCAGGTTTCGCCGCAGAGGCCAACCGGTCGCGGGAAGTTGTCCGAGATCCCTTTCGGAGTGAAAGACATCATCGAGACGCGGGGCTTGGCGACAGAATACGGCTCGCCAATTTACAAAGGGCGAATCGGTACCGCCGACGCTGCGATCGTTCGCGAGATGCGAAAACACGGAGCGATCTTGCTGGGAAAGACGCATTGTACTGCCTTCGCATATTTCACGCC
>JBGPNR010000046.1:0-9982 GCA_041487635.1 Candidatus Udaeobacter sp.
CTTGCGCGCATTGCCGTCATTTCGGGCCAACGCCTTTTTAATCAGAAACGCCTCTACTTCTTCAAGACTCATGTCCTCGAGATTGCGCGTTTCGGCGGCGCTGGTTGTTAGGCCCAGATCGCTCGTTCTGATTTGTCGATCTTGCGTCATGAGCACGGCGCGTTCGATGACGTGATCGAGCTCGCGAACATTTCCGGGGAAAGCATGCTGTAGCAGACGCTCTCGGACAGTTTCATCGAAACCGCTAATCTGTTTCCGATAACGCTCTGCGTGTTGACGAAGGAAACTGTTGGCGAGCGGCATGATGTCCTCGCGTCGGTCGCGCAAAGGCGGCAGCGTGACCTGAATTGTATTCAGGCGAAACAGGAGGTCCTGCCTAAAACGACCGGCTGCGACTTCATTCTCAAGATTTGCATTCGTAGCGGAAATAATGCGCACATTTGCATGCAGAGTTTTCGATGAGCCCACCCGTTCAAAATCCCCGGTCTCGATCACCCGCAACAGTTTTGCCTGTTGAGCAAGCGGTATATTGGCGATCTCGTCGAGGAAAAGCGTGCTCTCATCCGCGAGTTCGAATCGGCCGGCGCGATCCGCCTTTGCGTCAGTGAAGGCGCCTTTCACATGTCCGAACAGTTCGCTCTCAAAAAGTGTCTCGGATAACCCGCCCATGTTTACGGTTATCATGGTCCGCGCCGCTCGAGGCGACAGCGCGTGAATCGCCCGCGCAATTAGACTTTTCCCAGTCCCATTCTCGCCGGTAATTAGCACGTTGGCATCAGATGGCGCCACGCGTGAAATCATTTCGATGACAGGCCGCATAACAGGCGATTGCGCAATCAAATCTGGCATGGTCCCGCGCAGCATTTCGTTTTCCGCCTCAAGCTTACGTTCGCGACGGAGCGCTGAAGCGAGCTCGATTTGCGTTCTCACAATCGTCAGCAGTCGCTCGTTATCCCACGGCTTGGTTACAAAATCGCGCGCACCGCGTTTCATTGCGTCCACAGCCAACTCAATCGTTGCCCAGGCGGTCATCACAACAATCGGCAGCATGTTGTCGATCGCCTGAATTTTCGAAATGGCCGATAAACCTTCCTGGCCGGACGTGGTATCGCGCGTGTAGTTCAGATCCATCAGCAGCAGCGCATACTCTTTCTTTTCCAGCGCGTTGAAGATGCCGGCGAGCGACGTGACCGTGTCCGTCTGATAACCTTCGCCCTTGAGCAAGATGCGCAGCGCTTCGAGCACGTCGCGCTGATCGTCTGCGATTAGAATTCTCGTCACTGACTATTTCTCAACCGCTTGTTTGCGGCGGTGTCAATCTCCTTTGCAATGCTCGTGCCAACTACGCTAGGAATCACTTAATTCCAGCTTGGGCCAAAGTTGCGTTTTGCCTTTCGACCTGCCCTCGCGCTCGTCTCATTCCACTTGCGGGATTTCGTCGTCCCAATGGTGGGACGTCCGTTACGACACCAAAGGAAGTACAGAGATTTAGCCCAGCGAACCAAAAGCCAGACCCAGCCCGTATGTGACGACCGCGACAATGATTCCGATCCAAGTCATCTCCAGGCCCGACGCCCACCACGAGCGGATCGTGATCAGTGATTTCAATGCGCCGACAATAAAATGCGCTACCAAACTGATGCCGAAGGAAGTGATTACCGCGATAATTCCACCGAAGAAAAAAAATGGAATGATTGGAACAAAAGCGCCGATCGCAGTGGAAACGCCAGCCGACGTCGCAGCAGTCCATTGATTTGGGAATCGGTGCTCGGACAAGCCCAGCTCGCTTTGCGCCATCGCCTGCACGAATTGTTCAGGTTGTTGAGCGAGGCGCTCCGCCATTTTCTGTGATTCTTCCGGAGTGAATCCCTGCAATTGATAAAAGAGCGACATCTCTTCGAGTTCTTCCTCTGGATTTTCTTCGACCTCGGCGCGCTCACGCGAAATCTCGGCCTCATAAACTTCCGCTTCGCTTTTTGCGGCGAGATACGCCCCGGCACCCATTGAGAGCGTGGAAGCGAGCATTCCCGCAAGGCCGGAGATCAGAATGTAATGCTGCTGGTTATTCGTCGCGCCGGCTACGCCGGAAACGATTCCGAAAACCGCGCCCAATCCGTCGTTTGCGCCGTAGATCGCATCGGCCACCCAACTGCCTCCTCGCCCGTGCCAGCGTTCGCGCTTCAGGATTTTGTCCAGCGCGGTGCGCGGACTGATGGGCGGCGCCATCGCGCTCAACACCCGCGCATGAGCTTTTTCTTCGAGGGCGCTATGCCGCAGAAATTCTTGTACATCCTGCTCGCCGGCTAATGTGCGTTGGGCTTGGTCGTGAAATTGCGCTTCCTGCCGTTCTTCGGTCGCTTCCATCCGACGAATGGCGATTTCGGCTCCGGCAAATTTGTTCCACCAACGATTCAATCGACGCACAATCGTTTCTTTGAATACAGGTGGCTCCGCACCGAGGTCTCTAAGCTTCTTCTCCCAACGCTGCGCATGACGCTCTTCCGCTTCGGCCATGCGCAAGAGAATGCCCTTGCGTTTCTCGTCGTGCTCGCGCTCGGCCAGATCGCGATAGGTTTGCGCAGTCTCAACTTCCGCCTGCCAGTTGCGCATGACCACGGCGATTGTTTCCTGTCGATCCTTCGAATCGCTTGCCATACCAGATTAAAGCGCAAAGAGCTACAAACTGCTCAACAAAAACTTTCGGAGCGCCAAAGGCGCGGCATTCACGTCAAAGCCTGGGGCAACGCCACAGGATTACGGAAATCCGAAAACATCAGCGCTGAAAGCGCGATTCACCTCCGGCTGAACTCGATGCGAGAATATGCGAACTGCCCGAAACCTTTCAGCATCGTTTGTCGCCGAGCGTTACGTTTGAGAATCGAACCGCGTAAATTGAATCGCGCTTTCAGCGCTTGGCCGTCTGGGGTGCAATCGAATTCCTGGGGCGTTGCCCCAGGCTAAAGCTGACGTAGCGCCTTTGGCGCTAAACATGTACGAGCAGGACGCTCTCCGTTGCACGCTGGAATCGTGCAACTCTCAGATTCATCGTGCTTAATCGGCAGGCTCCAAGGCCACACTGATGGGTGGCTCGACCCGGGCTCTTAGTTGCTGCGCCGTGATTACAAGTGCAACGCAGCCAATAATAAGAGCAGCGGCAATCAACGTGCGCATGGTTACTGTTTCTCCGGCAAAAAGAGTGCCCAATAGGACCGCGACGATTGGATTCACATATGCATAAGTGGCGACTTTCGCGGGCTCGCAGTGACGCAGCAGCCAAATGTACGTCGTGTATCCAACCACAGCTCCAATGATCACCAGGTAAACAAATGAACCGAGGGACAACATGGAGATAGAACCGGGATGCAGGCGTCGCAGCTCGCCGGTCGCGATGCCCACGAACAAAAGGAGCATTCCTCCGCAGAGCATTTGTTGCGCGGCCGTGAGAAAAGGTGAGGCAGCATGTTTTGCAACGCGCGAGTAGAGCGAGCCTACCGACCAGATGAAAGACGAAACGAGCAGAATCGATATTCCAATCGCAGGATGTCCGGCGTCGTTTGAGGAAAAATGCAGCGCCGGGCCGAACAAAATCCCAACGCCAACAAAACCTCCGACGAGCGCGAGCCACATAATTGGAGTTGGTTTCGGCGCCATTCCCGTCATCCACCCGAGCAGCACAATGTAAATGGGAACAATCGCCACGACCAGCGCGGCCAGCCCGGAGTCGATATACTTTTCTGAGATCGTCACCCCGCCGTTGCCTGCGAGCAGCAAGCACGCGCCAATGATCAGGGACGTGCGCCAGTTCGCCCAACTCGATTTGGTGATGCCTTGTGACCAGGCGATCGCATACATCATCAGTCCTGCCAACACGAATCGCGCGCCTGCCATCAGAAACGGTGGAATCGTTTCAATGGCGAACCGAATGCCGAGATAAGTGGAGCCCCAGATCACATAGAGCGCGGCGAATGCGACGATCACTATCGTTCTTTTCGACGCGGCCATGGAGCAATGATCATCTCGCATTCCCGAGACAGAGCAAACGCTGTGATTGATTGTAGAGGCGTTTGTGTCAAACGCCTGACCGGGGGCTTCGGTTGCTTGACACAAGCACCGCTGCAACACGCGATCCGAGCCTATACGCCGCGCCTGAAAAGCAATCGGTAGAGCAGCAACAGGATCATGGCGCCGACAACCGACATGATCCAGCCAGCGACGTAGTTCCCGCCCGCAAAAATGCGACCGATCCAAGTCCCTACGAATGCGCCGGCGATGCCGAGCAGAATCGTGACGATGCAACCCCCGGGATCTTTCCCCGGCATCAACAACTTTGCGATCGCACCGATGACCAATCCGATAATTAGGGTCCAAATAATTGAATGAGCGCTGAAGTCCATAATGAGCCAGTTCTATCGAATGCGCTCGCAGTTGAAAAGGAAATTGATTTGAACCCGCTAGTCCCAACTGCATGTATCTGTTGTAGCCACGCGCCTGTGGCGCGTCATCCGTTCTTTGTTAGACGGCCCGCAGGGCCGTGGCTACAGTTGAATCACTTGCGCGGAGTGAATGTCTTCACCGGCGCGAATTTGGCTCAGTAATTCTTCGCCGGGCGCGGTGTCGAGATTTAAAACCGTCAGCGCGGTGCCGCCGGCCTGATTCCGACTGAGCGACATCGTGGCGATGTTCACACCGTGGTTACCGAGCAAGGTACCAATGCGACCAACCATGCCTGGGCGATCGGTATTTTCCAACACGAGCACAACGCCGTGCGGACGCGCTTCAACAGGTCGGCTGTTGATGCTGACAATCCGTGGTGTAGCGCCGAAGAATGCACCACCGACCGATACGGTTTTCCCTTCCGCAACCGCTGAAAGTTCGAGCATATCGGTGTAATCACCCGGTGCGCTCAATCGCGACTCGGTAACCTTCAGACCGAGAGTCTCAGCAAACGCGGGCGCGTTTACTTCGTTCACCTCACTGCCGCCGGCGATTTGCAAAAAGCCTTTCAAGACCGCACGAGTGATCGCAGTCGTATCCGCCTCGTTGACTTTGCCGCTGTAATTGATGTTGAGCGACTCAACGCGTTTCGGCGCGATCTGCGATAGAAATCTCCCGAGCTTTTCGCCAAAACGCAGATGCGGTCCAATTATCGCCAGAGTTTTCGCATCGAGATTGGGCATATTCACAGCATTGCGAATGGTGCCTTCAAGCAGCGCCGCGCGAATGGATTGTGCGATCTCGATGCCGACGCTCTCCTGTGCTTCGACCGTGGACGCGCCGAGGTGCGGCGTCAGAACAAGATTGGGTGCGCTGCGCAACGGCGAATCGACCGGCAGCGGTTCGATTTCGAAAACATCCAGCGCCGCGCCCGCGACGCGCCCATCTTGCAGCGCCTGAGCCAGAGCGGCTTCATCAATCAAACCACCGCGCGCGCAGTTGATGATCCGCACGCCGCGTTTTGTTTTTCGCAAACGCGGCGCATCGAGAATGTGGCGCGTCTCTGCGGTGAGTGGCGTGTGTAGTGAGATGAAATCGGCGCTCAGAAGCAAATCGTCCAGTTCGTCCACGAGTTCGACTTGCAGACTGCGAGCGCGTGTCACGGATAGGTACGGATCGTACGCGACGACCCGCATACCGAAAGCAATGGCGCGCCGGCTTAACTCGCTGCCGATTCGGCCCATGCCGATAACGCCAAGTGTTTTGTTGTACAGCTCGACGCCTTGAAAGTTTTTCTTGTCCCAATTTTTGCCGCGAACGTTCGCGTCTGCCTGCGGAATCTTGCGCGCCACCGCGAGCAACAGGGAAAAGGCATGTTCGGCAGTGGAAACCGTGTTTCCACCCGGCGCGTTCAACACGACGATGCCGCGGCGCGTCGCTGTCTCAACATCGACGTTATCCACTCCGACACCCGCACGGCCCACAACACGCAGTTTGTTACCGGCATTCAAAATTTCGGCGGTGACTTTGGTCTGGCTGCGCACCACCAGCGCGCTGAAGGGCGGAATCAACTCGACGAGTTCGCGCTCGCTCAAGCCGGTTTTGACCGTGACCTGCAGCGCGTTCTCGCGCGCGAGTTCGTCAACTCCGCGTTGCGAAATGGAATCGGCGATGAGGACCTTCGGCGGAGTCACGGCAGTATTAACTTTTAAGCCCCCGATCAGATCTCACAAAATGTCATTCTGAGCGAAGCGAAGAATCTCTGATTATTTTCTGGAGTTGGTTTTTCGCAAGTGAACGGGACCAGAGACGTTTCGCTTTGCTCAACATGACAGTGTTTTCAGAGCCAGCGTACTTAAATCTTAAACTTAAATCTTTTCTGTTTAAACTTAGCCGCATGCAAGAGCGAAAATCATTCTACGTCATTTTCGCCATCGCTGCGGCGCTCGTTATTCCGGCTGCGATCGCATTGCGCACTGTCATTCACCCGGTCATTTTGCAAGCCACTTCGGAAAATCCGACCCCGCTCGGATATAGCTGGAGCCTGCTCTTGTTCGTTGTTCCGATCGGTGGGCTGGGATGGTGGTTTGCCTGCCGGCCCGATTTGCAGTTTCCGCGAAAAGCATTTTGGCGAACCATCGCGGTGCTCGCACCACTCGGCTTTTTGCTGGATCTGCTCTTTGGCAACACCTTCTTCATTTTCCCAAACAAAGCGGCCACACTCGGGTGCGAGATTCCGGCCCTCGGTGGAGCGATTCCGATCGAGGAATTCGTCTTCTATCTCACCGGGTTCATGCTGGTGCTGCTGAGTTATATCTGGTGTGATGAATATTGGATGGCGGCGTACAACGTACCCGACTACAAGGCGGCGGCCGAAGGCATACCGCGCATTGTCCGTTTTCATTTCGCTTCTGTTGTTCTTGGCATTGTCCTGATCGCCGTAGCAGTTCTTTACCAAAAATTTTTATCCGGCGCGTCAGAAGGATTCCCGTGGTATTTTGTTTATCTCGTCTGCGCTTCACTCATTCCGTCCGCCGGCTTTTTCTATACGGCGCAGCAATTCATCAACTGGCGCGCATTCAGTTTCACGTTTTTTCTGCTTCTGCTGATCAGCTTGCTTTGGGAAGTGACGCTCGCTTTGCCCTATGGTTGGTGGGAATATCGCACGGGCATTCTGATGGGGTTGCACATCGGAGCGTGGTCCGGTCTGCCAATTGAAGCAGTCTGCGTCTGGTTGGCTGTGAGCTTTACCACCATTATCACGTACGAAGTGATCAAGATTTGGAAAGCCCTGGGCACTCGCGCGCTCGAAGCATTTTTTGGCATTCGAAAATGAGCCGCGCACGGATCTTCCCAATGTGGGGACAGATTGTAGGGCGGGCGCATCGCCTGCCTGGCAACCGGAGCGGTTGCCCTACAAGCCACGACTCTTGGTGCTTCATCCGAAGATGAGCAACTGAATGGATTCGGGTAACTGCTGAGCGACGTTTGTAGCAACGCTACCGCGGAGGAGCTTCACCAACGCCGGACGTTGCGAGGCGCCGATGACGAGGAAATCCATGCCCATGGTTGCGGCAAGATCGACAATTGTCGTGGCGGCGTCCTGACTTACGGCGTAAAGCGGAACCACGTTGATGCCGCGCTCGCTCCCGAGTTTCCGCATCGAGCACATGATAGCATTTGCTTCCGGATCGTCCTGCCAGTTGGAGCGGCCAAGCCGTGTGCCGGCTGCCGTGTAATAAACAGCGACCTCTTTGACGTAGAGCACAAAGAGCGTCGCTTTGCGCAACTGCGCTTCGTCCAAGGCAAAGCTGAGCACCGGCGTGATTCCGCGCGCTGCGACCATGATTTTTTGACCTTCCTGCAAACGCGGTCGCATCGTTGCCGCGAGGTCGGGCGTAACCATTCGGGCAACTTCACGCGTCACGGTGAGAGTGGTGAGCCCCTGTCGCTTCAATGTGTAAGCGCGCAATGCCAGCCCGCCCATTAGAATCGCGAGCACGAATTGCAGGGCATCGAGTTTCGTGTGCGCTAGCGTAAGCTCGACAAAAGCCAGAACCACGAACGTGACGCCAAACAGCACGCGATCGTACCAAGTGAAACCCCTGGTGCGATTGAATGTGCACGAACCGACGTTGACCGTGATCGCCCCTACTACGCCGATCGCGTAAAGGCCGGCCAGCGCGGTGAAGCTTGCTGCAAAAAGCAGCACCACCACTGGCAGGCCGCTGGCGATGAACAACGGCCACACGGGAACCCCATGCCGATTGAGGCGACGGAATTGCCGCGGCATCTCGCGATCGCGCGACATCATGTAAAGCAGACCGATCATCGCCACGATGGCTGTGTTGGCCGCGCTCAAGAGCAGCAGGCAGAAAACGACTCCAACAATCCAGCCGAAAATCTGACCGATCGCTGGCGAAAATGTGGCAGTGGCAAATTGCTCGCCGATGAAGCGCAACATGTCTTCACTCCGTTGGCCCAGAACCGCCGCGATCTCGCCCTTGTCGGTCAGATGCAGCGTCTTACTAAGGATCGAAGGCAGTGAAAGCATCGCCCATCCAAGTAGTGCGGTGCCAAGCACAACCTCGATCGCAACCGGCGTAATTGCTTTGAGTGACTCACGCGCGACGCTCGGGTGTTCCATTGTCGATCCAGGATCGAGTTTCATCACGCCGGTGAGATTCGCGATCGACTCCGCGCCCGAGAGCGCCAGGATCACCCCTACAAATTGCACCCAGACTGTGGTCAGACTTTGGTGCGGCCGCTCGAGAAAGCGCGTGGTGAAATGCGGCGCGCTGATCGCGATCATAAGAACCACTACGAGTGCGGTGGGCAACGCCAGCGCCACAGCGAAACTTCCCGAATGCTTCGGCCCAAAATAATTGACCAGGCCCATGATCAACAGCACGCCAATCGTCGTGAGCGCTATGTGATCGCGAAGAAACCCGATCCAAGTAATGTGCTCCGCGCCGGACGTGATGTAGCTCAATGCAGACCAGCCACTGAGCGCAGCGGTGACCGTAAGGTCCGCCACCAGCAGCAGCGCCCCGACCACCGCAAGCAACCGGCTCTGCTCGCGCGCGGCAGAGTAAACACCGCCGCCGTCAGGGAAATGACGGCAAATCACTATGTAGTTGATCCCGACCAGCCCGGTCAGCGCGCAAACGGCCAGGATGATTGGCAGCGACGAAAATCCGGCGGCGACAAACGCCAGACCAATTACGTACGCCTTGCTGGTGCCCCAATCGCCGTAGAGCAAGGCGGCGGCGCGTTTCCAGTCCAGATTGCGCGGTCGGTGCACGCCCGCACTCGCGTCGAGAACAACATCCTCAATCAGCTGCGCCATTGCTTAGTGGCGGAGAATCTCCATTGCGCGCTCGATCACTGGCAAGCTCTTTCTCGCCCAATGCGGTAACCGGCTAAGCTGCGAAGCGGTAACCAATTCCTGATTGAGTACTGATCAGAGATGGTCGTGCCGGGTCCGGCTCAATCTTTTGACGCAAATGTGTAACATAAACGCGGAGGTACTGCCGATGCTCCTCGGATTTCGGGCCCCAAATTTCGCGCAGGATGTAGCGATGCGTCAGAACGCGTCCGGGATGTTTCACGAACAAGCGGAGCAGAGCATACTCGGTGGCGGTCAGCTTGATTTCACGCCCCGCGCGCGTTACGACACGCGCCGTGAGATCGACAACCAGATCACCGTTTTTGAAAACGGAAATTTCTTCTTCCGGCCGGGTTTTTCGTTGTGCAGCACGCAGGCGTGCGAGCAACTCCGGGGTGCTAAATGGCTTCGTGACGTAATCGTCGGCTCCGGTGTCGAGCGCCGCCACTTTTTCCTGCACATCGTCACGCACGGTCAGGACAATCACGGGCGCTTCGCTCCATTCGCGCAAGCGTTTCAACACTTCGAGCCCTTCAAGATCGGGCAAGCCGAGATCGAGAAGAATCACATCGGGCCGACGACCGGCGATTTCCATTAGCCCTTGTTGGCCGGTCTCGGCCTCAAGCACCTGATAATTCTCACTCTCGAGCACGACTCGCA
>JBGPNR010000047.1:0-9951 GCA_041487635.1 Candidatus Udaeobacter sp.
CTTATATTTGAGCACGGTGGCGTTTTGAAACGCCAGGGTGTCGCGATCAAAGCGAAAATCCGAAGCTCCTATGCTCGCTTGCATCGTGGTGACAGCAGCGACGGCACTAAGCCAGCAAACAACCGCTGATTTACCCCAAATTCCAAACATCATATTAAGAATGAGCCGAAGCGCTGACAGTTTTGCCTTCGGAAAACACACCCAGCCGCCGAAATTTTTGATATCGTCTTTCCAGCAGTTCGCTAACTGGAAGCTGACAAACCTGCTGGAGAGCCTCGCGCAACGCCTTGCTAAGATTCGCGGCAATAGAATCATAGTCCCGGTGTGCACCGCCCTCCGGCTCGGCGACAATTTCGTCCACAATTTCGAGTTTAAACAAATCCTGAGCGGTCAGCTTGAGCGCCTCGGCCGCTTCGGCCGCATGCCGCCGGTCTCTCCATAAGATCGCGGAACACGCTTCGGGGCTGATCACTGAGTAATAAGCGTTCTCGAGAATCAACACACGATCTGCAACGCCAATGCCTAGCGCTCCGCCGGAGCCGCCCTCGCCGATAACTGCGGCAACGATCGGCACGCGCAGCGTCATCATTTCACGAAGATTGACAGCTATGGCTTCTGAAATGTGACGTTCTTCCGATCCGATCCCGGGAAAAGCGCCTGGCGTATCGATCAATGAGATCACTGGCATGCCAAATTTTTCGCCCAGCCGCATCAATCGCAGCGCCTTGCGGTAGCCTTCAGGATGGGCGCAGCCAAAATTACGCATCACGTTCTCTTTGGTATTGCGTCCTTTCTGGTGAGTGATCACGACGCAACGCTGGCCGCCGAATGTGGCCAAACCGCACGGCATCGCTTTGTCATCCGCAAACCGGCGGTCGCCATGCAATTCGACCCAATTCGCGAAACACCGATCGATGTAATCCAGAGCGAACGGTCGTTGCGTATGTCGCGCGATTTGGACGCGTTGCCAGGCCGTAAGATTGCCATAAATCCGGCGCCGTGTTTCGCGAAGCTTTGCATCCAGTTCTTTTATCGCCGGATCAAGATCGACGTCGTGCTTGTCGGAGTGATTTTGCAAATCCTCCAATCGCCGTTCCAAGTCAAATATCGGTCTTTCAAAATCCAGCGGTTGCCATTCCATGAGCAGTAAGGCCTTAAAGCGTTGAAGCGATTAAAGCTGAAATCCGTTCTGTGTCATTCTGAGCGAAGCGATGAATCTCTGACTATTTCTGAGTACTGAGCTACTGCAAGCCGATACCAGAGATGTTTCGCTCCGCTCAACATGACAGACGAACAAGACGCTTCAACGGTTTAACGGTTCAAACGTGTCACTGACTTTAGTCGATAATCGTGACGGGGGTGCCGTTCTTTACAAGGCTGCTTAGCTCCTCGAGATCGGTGGCTGCCAGGCCGAGGCCCACCGGCGGGGGCGGTTGGTCAAGATTAGGATGCGCAGCATCCGGCACCGAATACAGAGTGTAACCCGCAGCGCCAGCAATCCGAATCCACTTCGTGCTGGCAAGGTACTCCTTGCTGCCTAAACCGACGCGCTTACCGTCTTTCCAAGCCATTGTTTCGGCGACTTTGGCCGTGATTTTGGCCGGCTGTTTGCCCGATAACTTTGCCTCACGCACGTGATATTGCTTAAAAAATGCGGAGTGATTGAGAACCACAACCAGGTTTGCCTTCCGCTGAATCACCATTGCGAACTCGGGGTGCGAGATGAGCAGGTGTTCACCAATGTGCAACATGGTTCCGCTCATATTGTTCATGCGCATGATGAGCTCAGGGGTCGTCTTCAGTTTTCGCGCAATCTTTGCCAGGACGTCTCCAGATTTTACGACGTAGTCGATTTTCTCTGGAGAGGGATGACGCGACAGGAAAATGTCAATGTTGATTTCCCCGAGCACATCGCGCGCTTCATCGAGATGCTTTCCGGAGGGATATTTTTGGATAAACGCGACGAGCGCATCGCGAGCTTCGGTCAATTTTCCTTCCTGTCGCAGTTGCAGCGCCGCCTGAAATTCCGGCAGGCTGATGTCGGGCGCAGGTGGGGGAGTAACTTCTCCACGTTGCTCCTTTTTCACTGCGATTTCTTCTTTGACGAAGGTGTTGTAACCGAACCACGCGGCGCCGCCAAAGATGATCAGTGCGAGCAGTAGTACGAAGAGCCACTTCATGGCTGGCAACAGGCGATTGTGACTACAGGGGAAACTCGAGAGATGTCATGCCGGAGAGAACAAGAAATTCCGATGGCTCTGGGCAAATGAGAATCCATCACAAGAAGAATCATGTGCGACGAATCAAGCGCCAGGAGAATAAATCGATCGCCTATGAGGCTTCCGTGCTCGATTCACTTCCGGGAAAGAACCGATGCCACAGCCGTCCGATCGTAGGCTCTTCCTGGTTGCTCCAGGTAAAGTGGCAGTCCTGGCAGTAAAACTCCTTGGGAATAATTTTCAGAACGCAAAGCACGCCGACGAGCGCAGGAGTCATGAATTTTCGGGTCATCTGTGGATACTCGATATTTGAAGAGCCGCATTGCGGACATCGAATGAGAGCGGCGGAGATATCCGGATCGGTGGCCTCCCACTCGATCATGAGCTCCTGCGCCTTTTCGAAGTCGCTGTCTTCCACCATCACCTTCGCATTCGCCTGCGGGCGCGACATGAAGCCGACCTGTTGCAGGGGCGCCTCATTGTGAACATCGGCGTTGACCCCGGCGTCGTGAAAGCGCCGTTTCAGCTGCCGCGCTTTGGCCGGCTCATTGAACGTCGCAATAGTTACCATAAACGTTTCTTGCATGCGCAGCAGCGCGCCTTGGTTGATCAAACATTAAATCATTGCCGTGTGCAAGACTTTGGACGTGGCGCAGACAATCCTGTCTGCGTAGGTGATCTCTTGCAGGCAGGATTGCCTGCATCACGTTCCCGGAGGAAACCATTTGTAGAGCATCAAATAGACAAGCACGCCCGTGACGGAAACGTATAGCCAGATTGGGATCGTCCAACGCGCGATCCGCTTGTGACGATCCCATCGGCGACGAAAAACCTGAACCAGGGTCAAAATCACCAGAGGCAACGTCACAAAGGCAAGCAGAACGTGCGAAGCCAGTATTGGGAAGTAAACGGCGGCGATCCAACCTTTGTATCCCGAAGACTTTTCGCCAACCCGCGCATGGTAGACGACGTAGCCAACCAGGAAACAAGCCGATGAGGCCACGGCCGTGATCATGCATATCATGTGGCGTCGCCACGCGCCATGCCGGATGAAGTACCAGCCCATTGAAATGAAGATGGTGCTCACCAGATTAAGTGACGCATTTAAAGCAGGTAAATCGGAGGTCGACATGTCCAGAACATTACATTGTTACATGGTTACATCGGGACCGGCGAAGAAACGATTAAGATTGTAACTCTTGTAACCCTTATAACGCTTTAACCTTCCAACAATTCATGCCGCCCGTCCTTGAACCACCGCAAGTTCGGCGTTCCACGCATTACCGGAAACGTACGTGGTGGCGCCGACTCGCCCTTATCGTGATGCGCCTGGCGGTTGTCGTCGCGATGTTTGGCATCATTGGCGCCAGCTATTATCTGGCGCGCCGCGGGTTTGGGCGCGAATGGCGCTACCGGGTCGTGGAGGAGTTACACAAGCGCGGCGTCGAAGCAGATATAGGGCGCCTGACATTGGATCCATTTCGTGGTTTGGTCGCAAGAAAGGTAAGAATATTCGACTATAAAAATCGCGAAAACACACTTGCCCGTATCAGCGAGGTCTCGCTCGATATCAATTACGCGGCTCTTATTCATCGTCAGCCATTTCTCAACGCTCTGGATGTACGTGATGCCCAAATCACACTTCCACTCAAGACGGAGGGAGGAAACGCCGATAAAGTACAACTCACTAATTTCCGCGCGCACGTCTATTTTCCGCCGGAACAAATTTATGTCAGTCAGGCCGAGGGAATCTTGTGTGGAATTCGGATTTCTGCGACAGGACAATTGATCAAGCGCGAGGATTACCAGCCCTCGCCGGCGATTTCGCCCGAAGAATGGCAAAGGCGGTTATCGATAGCGCAGCGGGTATTGAATGAGTTGAAGAAATTCAGGTTCCCGGAGGCACTGCCCTCTTTGCAATTAAAGTTTAGCGGTGACGTCGCAGAAATCGAAAAAGCACGCGTAGAAGCGACGCTGCACGGCGATCGAGTACAACGTGCCAGCTACGAATTGAGAGACTTGTCTGCTGCTGCCGAATGGAATGATCAACACTTGAACATCTCACATTGCGAGTGGAGCGACGGCAAGGGCAATTTTGCCGGCCGCGCTGATTGGAATCGCGAAACCAACAGAGCAAATCTTCAAGCGCGCAGTAGCCTGGATTTGAAAGGTTTTCTTGACGCCTTCGGGCTGGGCGAACCGCTTGCCGGCATTGAGTTTCGCTCGCCGCCTCTGGTCGAAATCTCCGGCTCGCTAGGTTTCGGGCCGAATCGATTTCGACCCGATGTAATCGGGCACGCCGCTTTTGGGCAGTTCAGTTACAAGACGATCCCGTTCTCCGATCTTGCTGCCGATTTTTCTTGGGACGGCGAGCGCACATTCGTTCGCGACCTGCGTGTGCGCCATAAAACGGGACAGCTGAGAGCTGATCTCCTGGATGCTCCGGCGGATTTTCGCCTGAACGTTGAGAGCACAATATCGCCAGGTGCACTTCGCGCACTTGTGCCGCGGGAGCCGAATGAATTTCTCCGTGACTGGGAATGGCAACGTTCACCCGCAATTCGCCTCGCAATCAGGGGCACGGATCGCAATCCGGAGAATTGGCAAGGCAATGGAACCGTCGTTTTGGGGCGCAGCCGATTCCGCGGCACATGGATGAACAGCGGCAACACCAGAATTCATTTCGCTGATGGCGCCCTCACTTGCGAGGACCTTCACGTCGCACGCGATGAAGGCGCCGGCTCCGGCAGTTTCACCTATGATTTCAAAAAACACGAGGTGCGCGTCTCAAACATCCGGAGCTCATTAAATCCAGCCGACGCAATTTTTTGGATCGACCCGAAGTTCTCGAAGACTGTGGCGCCATTCAAGTTTCGGCGGCCGCCGAATGTCACCGCCAATGGCGTTTACCAATTTCACGGCGGCAAGAACACACGGCTCGAGGTCAAGGTGGATGGCGCAAATGGAATGGACTACGTCTTTCTGGGAAAAACGCTGTCCTTCGACCGCGTCTCGAGCCAATTGCTTTTCACCAACGATCGGTTGCAGATCCTCGATGTTCGCGGAGACATCTTTTCCGGCACGCTGCGCGGAAACGCAGATATTTCGCTCGCAAAAAACAATCCCCGTTATCACGCTACCCTTGCCGTGACGAACGCCGACTTTCCTCATCTGACGAATCTTTATTTCAACTACTACCATTACCGCACCGCGCGTGGGCAGTTAAGTGGCGCATACGATTTCGACGGCTTCGGCACCGACGCACGCAAGATGCATGGCACTGGAAAAGTCGGAGTGACGAACGGGGACGTATTCGCGATTCCTGTTTTGGGACCGATTTCAGAGATCCTCAATCATATCGTGCCCGGTGTTGGCTACAGCATTGCCCGCGACGCCGGCGCGAAATTTACGATCAGGGACGGAATTATTCATACCGACGATTTCAATGTGTCGGGACAACTTTTCAGCGTTGTGGGTCACGGCGACATTCATTTTTTAGACGACAAAATCGATCTTGACGTGCGCATCAGCGCAAACGGTCCCGGCATCGTACTCACGCCGGTTTACAAACTCTTCGAATACAAAGCCGAAGGGAGTCTCAAGAAGCCGGATTGGCATCCGAAGATTTTCTAGCCCCTTGTCATTCTGAGCGAAGCGAAGAATCTCGGATTATTCCGTCCCTAGAAGAACGAAGGCAAAATCAGAGATGTTTCGCTCCGCTCAACATGACACCAATCGCATGCAGAGGGTGGGTAACCAATTACTAATTACCGTTCATCGATCACAGCTTCTTCTGGGCGCGCACATGTCCATCCGCGGCGGTGTGAGTATGGCGATTGAGCGCGCGCGTTCGATCCAATGCACCGCCATGCAAATTTTCGTAAAGAACAACATGCAATGGTTTGCCCGCCCACTGCGGCGGGACGAAATCCGTGCTTTCCTCGGTCACGTCCAGCGGGGAGAGTTGTTGTCGATTTTTGCCCACGCTAATTACCTCATCAATCTCGCTGCGACGAATCCACAATTTCGAGCGAACTCGATTCGCGCGCTCTCCGAGGAACTTACCCGCGCGGACCAGCTTCAATTACCCTTCCTGGTCGTGCATCCTGGGGCGCACCTTGGCGCAGGCGAAGAAGCCGGGCTCGAACGAATCGTCGAATCGCTTGATCACGTCCTTGATGGTCTTCCAAAAATCAAAACGCGAGTCGCACTCGAGACAACTGCGGGCCAGGGATCGTGCCTGGGAAGTAAATTTGAGCATCTCGCGTGCATCATCAGCCGTGTGCGCGAACCGGAGCGATTATGTGTTTGCCTCGACACCGCGCACGTTTTCGCGGCTGGTTACGACATCAGGAGCGACTCTTCGGTGCGAAAGACTTTCCGTGAATTCGATCGGATGATCGGCCGGAATCGTCTAGTTGCCATTCACCTTAATGACTCCAAAACCGCGTGCGGTTCGCGAGTAGACCGGCACGAACACATCGGCAAAGGGCGCATTGGTCTCGCCGCGTTCGGCTTCATCATGCGTAATCGCCGTTTGAGCAAAATTCCGAAAGTGCTCGAGACACCAAAAGGAAAAGACCTTGCCGAGGACGTGATGAACCTCAGGACGTTGCGCGTCCTGGCAAAAAAACAATGACGAAGCACGAATGACGAATGACGAAACAAATCCGAATGCTAAATGACGAAAACCTGCTTGATCGCTTTTTTCGTCATTCGGGTTCCGTCATTCCTTCGTCATTAGACCTTCGACCTTCGTCATTTACTTGATCAACCGGATCGCCAGCGGATAGCGGTAGAATTTCCCCTCGCTCGCTTTGATGGAGGCGATGATCACCAGCACCAGATTTAAAATGTGCAGGATGGCGAGGATCACGAAACCGATCAGCACCAGACAAAGAACGCCAGCGATCACGTTATAGATCAACATCGATATCTGGAAATTGAGCGACTCCTTTCCGTGCTCGTCGATTTCCGGCGAATCGTTGCGTTTGACCAGCCAGACAATCAATGGACCAAGAATGTGACCAGCCCATGGCACAAAAAACCCGGCTAATGCGGTGGCGTGGCAAAGCACGTTCCACATACGGACGTTGGAGGAAGATGTCGATGTTTCCATGTTTCAACCTTTCGTTTGAATAGATTAGAACAAGCGTCTCGCTTGTTTCCCAAGAACGCAAGCCATACGCTCGCGCTACGCTGCTGCTTTTACACGCTCCACGTGAGCGCCGAGTTCGCCCAATTTTTCATCGAGATGTTCGTAGCCGCGGTCGATGTGATAGACTCGACTCACCTCGGTAATTCCATCTGCTTTCAATCCCGCAAGCACCAGCGCGGCCGAGGCGCGCAGATCGCTCGCCATCACTGGAGCGCCAAAGAGATGATCGACGCCCTTGATCACCGCGGTCGCGCCTTCAAGATCGACATGTGCGCCCATCCGCGTTAACTCCGCGACATGCATGTAGCGTTGCGGAAAAATGTTCTCTGTGATGACACTGATGCCGTCTGTCGTCGAGAGTAGCGCGCACATTTGCGCCTGCATGTCGGTGGGAAAACCTGGATACGGCTCCGTCGCCAGCTCGAGGGGTTTGGTTTCACCGTTTGGTGAGACGGAAATCGAGTCCCCTGTCGCTTCAAGTCGAAAACCACAATTCCCAAGCGCGTTCGTGACCGCTTTCACGTGCTCCGGCATTACCCGCTTTATCGTAATTCCCTTACCGCAAATCGCGCCCGCAACCAGAAATGTTCCCGCTTCGATCCGATCGGGAATGATGTCGTGCTCGACGCCGTGCAATTCTTTTACGCCTTCGATGATCAAACGGCGCGTGCCTGCGCCTTCAATTTTGGCGCCCATTTTGTTTAAGAAATTCGCAAGATCGACAACTTCCGGTTCCTGCGCCGCGCCTTCGATCACGGTTGTTCCCTCCGCCAGCACCGCCGCCATCATGACGTTATCGGTGCCGAGAACGGTGGGCCCAAATTTCCCGCGTAAGTTAATCACCGCGCCGCGCAATTTCGGGGCAAAAACTTTTATATTGCCGCCTTCCACGCGCACGGCGGCACCCAGCGCCTCGAATCCTTTCAGATGCAAATCGATTGGCCGATCGCCAATCACGCATCCGCCCGGCATCGATACGGTCGCTTCTTTACAACGGCCGAGCAGCGGCCCGAGCACGCAAACCGAAGCGCGCATTTTGCGCACGACATCGTAAGGCGCGACCGATTGCACGTTCTCGGCCGCCGCCGTGACTGTTCCACTGGCGCGTTCCACTTGCGCGCCGAGATGGATCAAAATTTGCAGCATGTAATGCGTGTCGCTCAGGTCGGGCACGCGATGAACGATGCACGGTTCCGGCGTGAGCAACGTCGCGGCCAGAATTGGCAGCGAAGAATTCTTCGAGCCGCTGACCTTGATGGAACCAGAAAGCGGATGGCCGCCGTGAATGAGAATCTTATCCATACCTCGCGAACAGGAAACGTTTTACACCTGAGTAATCGTTTTTAAAAGAAATGTCGCGGTAATTTTTTTCCGCCAATGCCGAAAGAAGCGCCTCGCTTTGGCCGATTCCTATTTCTAGGGCCAGCATTCCACCCGGGCGGAGCTGCGACGGCGCCTGTGCAATTAATTCGCGGACCAACTCATCACCTTGCGCGCTGGCAAAAAGCGCGACCTCCGGATCATGCAAAACTTCCCGGGAAAGACTCTGGCGGTCTTGGATCGAGACGTAAGGAAGATTCGCGACAATCACATCGAAACATCCCTCCACATTTTCCAGCAGATTGCTTTTCAGAAAGCGGACGCGGTCGGCCAGCTTTACCTTGGCCGCATTCTCTTGCGCAAGCGCGAGCGCATCACCCGAAATGTCCACAGCGAGAATTTCTGCCTCGGGAAATTTCATTGCCAGAGTGAGCGCAATAACTCCGCTGCCGGTCCCCACATCCACGATTCTCAACTCTCGATTTTCGACTTTCGATTCTACGAGCTCAACCAGTTCCTCCGTTTCCGGCCGGGGCACCATCGCGCGCTTATCGCAGAGAAATGTAAGTCCACAAAATTCAGTCGTGCCCAGCAAATGCTGAAGCGGCTCGCCTTCGCTGCGACGTTTCACCAGATTGCGCAGTGGCGCGAGCTCGGATTCAGTCAGCACACTCTCAAATTCCAGGTACAGCTCGATTCGTTTCCGTCCGAGCACGTGCGCGAGCAAATGCTCAGCATTTAGCCTCGGATTTTCGACGTTGTGCTTCTTGAAATATGCTGTCGTCGCTTGCAGCACTTCGAGAACGGTCATGGGCTTTTTGATTGTCATTCCGAGCGAAGTCGAGGAATCTCTCGGTGTTATTTAATCGAGCTGCCATTAGCGGAAAAAGTAAGAGATTTCTCCACTTTGGCCGAAATGACAGAAGCATCCTGTTACGCAACGACCGCTGATTCCCTCAAACGTTCCGCCACATCCGCGGCTTGAAGTGCGCTGATCAATTCCTCCACATCGCCGTCGATTATGCGGTCCAAATTATGAAGCGTCAGGCCGACACGGTGATCGGTAACGCGATTCTGCGGGAAATTGTAGGTGCGAATTTTTTCTTCGCGTCCACCGGTGCCAATCTGGCCACGCCGTTGCGCGCTGTATTTCTCGGCCTCTTCGCGTTGGTTTCGCTCCAGCAATCGCGCGCGCAAGATCGATATCGCTCGTCCTTTATTTTTGATCTGGCTGCGGCCGTCCTGACAGCGCAC
>JBGPNR010000048.1:0-9934 GCA_041487635.1 Candidatus Udaeobacter sp.
CGCCGCAATTGCTGCGAGCATCGTCGAACCCGTAGCGATTCCGTCATCTACCAAGATAACGGTTTTTCCTTTAACTTCGTGCCGCCGAACATCGCCGCGATATGCGCGTTCGCGACGGGCAAGTTCTTCTTGTTCCTGTGCGGCGACAGCGTCGACGACTATCTCCGGAATTTGCCAGCCTTCGACCACGTCCCGATTGGTCACGCGCACGCCGCCGGTGGCTATCGCGCCCATCACGATTTCCGGACGATCGGGAAGGCGAAGCTTGCGGACAATGAACACGTCCAACGGCACTTTTAGTCGCTTCGCCACTTCGGCAGCAACCGGTACGCCGCCGCGCGGAAGCGCGAGGACCAGCACGTCATCGCGATCAACATAACCGCTAAGGTTCTCCGCGAGAAATTTGCCTGCTTCAGTTCGGTTGAAGAATGGTTTTTTCATAGTTGTGATTTCAAATGTTTCGCGAACCATTCCGCGGCGAGGCGCGCCACTTCCTCGAGCGCGCCGGGTTCCTCAAACAAATGGGTGGCGTCCGGGACAACGGCGAGGGCCTTCTCACAATTCAATTGTTCGTGGACCGTTTCATTTAAACGCAGGACCTCTTCATCGCGCTCGCCGACGATCAGCAGCGTCGCTGCCTTCACGTAACATAATGCGTCTCCAGCAAGATCCGGGCGACCGCCGCGGGAGACGACCGCTTTGATTTTCGTTCCAAGCGCGGCTGCTGCCCGCAGTGCGGCCGCGCCTCCGGTGCTGGAACCGAAGTATCCCAAGCCGAGATCGCGCACGCGTGGGTCATCGGCCATTTCCTCCGTGACGGTAACCAGGCGTCGTGTCAACAAACCAATGTCGAACCGCAGATGGCGTGTGTGAATTTCGGCAGCCTCCTCATCCTCCGTGAGCAAATCGAACAGCAACGTACCGACCCCGGATGCGCGGAGCACCCCCGCCACGGCTCGGTTGCGCCGACTGAAGCGGCTGCTGCCGCTGCCATGTGCGAACAATACGAGGCCAACTGCGTTTGGCGGAATCTCCAGATCGCCCGAAAGCGTGACTTCTCCGCAGGGAATTCGTAGTGCCCATGATTTGGATTCGCCCGCGAATTTTTCGTCGATGGCGTTAACTTCTTCCTGTGTTTTCATGTTCTGCTCCTAGACAGCTGCTTGTTGCTTCGCCTCAGGCTGGTGGCGGCAAATCGCTTCCAACGTTTTTTCCACGTCGTCGGCAGAAAGCTCCTCCGGCTTCGCGGCGTCGCGCGCTGTGATGGCCACATCGTTCAGCGAAAGAATCCCGCAAAGTCTTCCTTTCGCGTCGATCACCGGCAGTCTGCGCACTTGTTTCTCACGCATGATCTGAAGCGCCTCTTGAATCTCCGCGTCGGGCGGGCACGAATAGACTCTCCGGGTCATGACTTCACTTACGATAATCATCGACGGCTCCCGATTTTTGCTTCCAGCAGCGATGCAAATGTCGCGATCAGTTATGACCCCGACTACCTCCCCGTTGTCGACTACTGGGATCACGCCGCAATCCCGCATCGACATCATTCTCGCCACCGCGGACAAATCGGAGTCCGGTCCGCAAGTCCGCACGTCTTTTGTCATTACATCATTCACTTTCATACATCTCGCCTTTCCAAAGCGAGTGAACGCGCGATCTCGGTCTCGTGCTCGGCGAAACTTGCGAACTACTGCGCAAATTTTGCGTCACCGTGAATCGCACAGGAGCCTGTCAGGAAAGCTCGACAGCTTCTTCGGTTCTTGGAACGCCGTGCCCCTTCGAGACCGGCAGCATCATCGCAGCGCAAGATTTGCATACAGTTTTACAAAAGCTGCGCAGCCCAGAATTTTTTTTGGTCTAATAAGATAAGCATGAAAGCAAACATCCTTCTCGTGGCCAATGGTGACATAGACTCCGACTTGCAGGTCATCGATGCTGCAGCTCGAACAGCGCACGGTGTACGCAGGACAAGCACGCAGAGTCGCCCTTGGCAAATCTTGCGCCGCAATCTGGCAAACATTGATGCCGTCATTGTCGATCTTGATAAACACAGCCAGGCGCTCTCCATCGTGGAGGCGCTCGGCTGCAGTGAAAACAAGCCGCCGGTAATTGTGCTCACGAACACAAAGATGGCGCCGATTGCCTATCGACACGGGGCTACCGTTTGCATTATGAAACCATTCACAGCAGGCGACCTTGCCTCCGTAATCAGCAACGTTTGTCAGCACGCGCATCCATTCGGTCCCGCGCACCCGGTGCAGGCAATCTCCGTTGCAACACCCAAAGCTTCCCTTCGCGAGCCGCCAGATTAAAACTCGGTTTTCTATTTCGCTCTTGGTGAATCGTTCCTCAATGCACGCGGGCAACACGCTCTATCCGACGAGTTGATTGGGCCAGGAGTTCACGCACTTCGTTGTCGGTCGTTTGCGCAAAGTTGTCGTACCATTGGCCGACGGCATAGAATTCTTCAGGCGCAAGCAGGGCGACAACGTCATCTGCAGCTTCGCGCATTTTGTTGCAGGTCGATGCGGCGACGGTTGGGACAGCCACTATCACGCGAGCTGCTTTTAATTGTCGAGCGGCCATGATTGCGGCAAGCATTGTTGAACCCGTGGCGATGCCGTCATCGACCAGAATCACAGTTTTCCCTTCGAGCTTTGGAGCGGGAACGTCGCCTCGGTAAGCTTTCTCGCGCCGCTCCAGCTCGCGTTGTTCTTCGCGGGCCACGGTCTCGATCGCGTCGGCGGAGATTCCCAGAGCATCAATCACTTCCTTATTTAGGATTCGTACGCCGCCGGTGGCGATCGCGCCCATGCCGAGCTCCGGATGGAATGGCACGCCCAACTTCCGAACCAAGAGAATGTCCAGAGGCGCATTCAATTTGTTGGCGACTTCAGCGGCGACTGGCACGCCGCCGCGCGGGAGCGCAAGCACGAGAACATCCGGTCGATTCGCGTAAGCGCCGAGAGCCTCGGCAAGGCGTTGTCCGGCGTCAGTTCGGTCGCGGAAGCGCGTCGTCCTCGGTTCAAACTGGCGTTGCGGTGCCCGAATAGCACCAGACACACCCGCACGTTGTCCGGTATCAGCCAAATAACCGGCGAGCGTGACTCCGCCGGCGAAATTGCGCAGAGATTGAGATCGTATTTGCATGTGTATGCGTCGCACACCTCGGTGCAGCAAGCTGCGCGCTGGTTGGCAAAGTCTCGCCATTTATTGCCGTGCCCTGACGGAAGCGATGCGGCCGCTGGCGAAGCGACGCATTTCCTCGCAACCCCGTCCGCATCAAGCAGAGAAAATCGCGTTTCCTTTTATTGTGGTCTTAGCCGTCTGCTTGCGGGGACGGTGACCACAGGGCACTGGGCGTACCGCGCAACATGCTCTGCCACGCTGCCGAGCAATGCGTGACGGAACCCTGTGCGACCGTGTGTTGACATAACCAGTACACCAACCTCGGAGGAACCGCTTCGAACGCAGATGCGATCGGCGGGATAACCACTTTGCACTTCTGTCTCGCACGGAATGTCATTCGGTACGTAACAGCGCTTGAACTCTTCGAAGCGTTGTTGTGCTGTTACTTTCGCCATTTCAACAAGCGTCAATAGACTGGGCGACACGCGATTCCCACCGACCACAGCGAACCCCGGATAGACGACGTGGAAGAGATGGAGCTTCGCGTTTAGCTTTTGTGCTAAAAAGCTGGCATAGCTGGCGCCGGCGACGGAGCAATCCGAAAAGTCCGTAGGGGCCAGGATGTTCGAAATCCCGAGATCGTACTTGTTATATTCGGCGGCTAAAGCGCTCTCATAACTTTTGCCTCTCGGGATGAGGACCGGGCACGGCGCGCAGCGAATAACGTGCTCGGCTGTGCTGCCCAGCACAACGCGTTTTACGCCACTCTCGCCGTGAGTGGCGAGGGCGATGAGATCGGCATGGATCTTGGAAGCCACCCTCCCAATCTCCTCGGATGGTCGCCCGGCAAACACGTGACAGTTCTCGGGCGCAAACTTGATGTCATGCATCCGCTCGATGTCAGCCAGCCGATCATGCAGAAATGTCAGCCCATTGGTGTAATTCATCATCAGATTCTTGGCGCGTTCGACCGCAGCCTCGGCTTTCGATGGCCGCACGTTAAGAACATGAATGGTAGCGCCAAATCTACTGGCGACTCTGATCGAGTACTCCAGTACGCGAAACGACTCACGGGAGAAATCGACGGGAACAAGAATCGTTCTCATCTGCAGCGCAATGTCGCCATGGGCAGCTCGGTCGGCCTTTGATACGAAAGATGCCTTTGAAGTCATCGAATGCTCAAAATGTTGGGCCATTGCGGTCATGACTCAGTCGGTGACGGCTTTACTCCATGCCGGGTTCCATCGCTGCGGTTCGGGCTTCAACGGGCTGGCGGCGAGCAGCCTGCGCGAGAAGCTCGCGAACTTCGTCATCGGTTGTTTGTGAAAAATCTTCGTACCATTGGCCGACCGCATAGAAATTTTCTGGCACGATTACCGCTGCGACATCATCCGCTGCGCGGCGGATTTCATAATAGGTTGATCGTGCGATCACGGGCGCCGCGACTACGATGCGAGCGGCATTCAACTGTCGAAGGGCCGCAACTGCTGCGAGCATCGTCGAACCGGTCGCGATTCCGTCATCGACGAGCATAACGGTTTTGCCTTCGAGCTCCAGTGGTGGCAGGTCGTCGCGATAAGCTTTTTCGCGACGCTGGATCTCGATCAGTTCCTCCGCGGTAACAGCGTTGACAACCTCGTCCGGAATTCTGAAGGAATTCATGACCTCGCCATTGAATACACGGACGCCGCCAGAAGCGATCGCACCCATGGCCAACTCTGGGTGACCGGGCAAACCGAGTTTGCGAACAACAAACACGTCGAGCGGGACGTTTAGTCTTTTGGCCACTTCCGCCGCGACCGGCACGCCACCGCGTGGAAGCGCGAGGACAAGCACATCGTCGCGATTCGCGTAGGCGCTGAGATTTTCAGCCAGAAACTGGCCAGCTTCAGTTCGATTAAAGAATTGTGTTTTCATTTGCGTGACCTCAGATGTTTGCAAAACCAATCTGCTGCCAGACGCGCTACTTCTTCGAGCGCGCCAGGCTCCTGAAATAAATGTGTCGCGTGCGGTACCACAGCCAGTGACTTTTCACATTGCAGTTTGGCGTACGCCCCCTCGTTCAAGCGCAGAACGTCCTCATCGCGTTCACCCACGATTAAAAGCGTAGGCGCTTTTACGTGCACTAAGGCTTCACCGGCCAAATCCGGCCGCCCGCCCCGGGACACGACCGCACCAATTGCCGATCCAAGCGCAGCCGCCGCACGTAACGCTGCCGCGCCACCAGTGCTCGCGCCGAAATACCCCAGTCCAAAATTTCGCGAATGCGGATCGTCCGCCATTTCTTGGGTCACGATCGCCAGGCGCCGAGTGAGTAATCCAATGTCGAACCGCAAGTGGCCGCTGTAAGCGTCCTCCACTTCTTCATGCGGAGTGAGCAGATCGAACAGCAGCGTCGCCACACCGGCGTCGCGCAATACTTCCGCCACGGCCTGATTGCGCGGGCTGCGCCGGCTGCTGCCGCTGCCGTGCGCGAACAACACCAGGCCCTGTGCATTTTCGGGAATCGCGAGATCGCCCGTAAGCGTGACTTCGCCGGCTGGGATCTGCAATGTCACCGATTCCGCTGCCGCCTCCATCTCGTCTTCACGTGGAAGCGGAGCAACGTTAGGATGACGCGACATTTTCATGGTGCTTAGTGATGTTGATGAGCCGGCTGTGCGTGCTTCGCATGTTCCTGAAGAGCATGCGCCGTGGCAACGGTCAGCGCACCGGCCGCGATCGCACCTCCCACAAGGAAGAAGACTTCGTGCACGGCGATTCCCAATCCAATGCTTAGACCAACCAGCAACGCTACGCGTGGCCCATCGAGGCTTCCATCATCTCTTTTGATTGTCCTCATCATGTTCCCTTTCTTAGAAAAAGAATGACCGTGTGAGGCGAGTCCTGCTCTGCATGAATTGCCTTTTCCTGCCCAAATCTTGCGTAGTTGTGACTGCGGCTCGCGCGAGGCAGCGCGCATCATAAACCTAGCGACGCCAGGCGCATTATTGTTGGCAACGATTCGCCGTGAGAAACTTTCTACTCCATACCGGGCTCCATCGATCGGCCGCGAGACTCTTTTTCTTCGGGCACTTCCGTTAGCGTCGCCTCGGTCAGTAGCAGCACACTTGCGACTGAGACCGCATTCTCCAACGCGATCCGCACAACTTTCGTGGGATCGATGATTCCGGCTTCGACAAGATCGACATAAACGCTGCGCGCCGCATCAAATCCATAGTTCCCGGTGCCCTCCCGCATTTTGTTGACCACCACGCCGTCGTCCGCGGCTGAGTTAATGGCGATTTGGCGTGCCGGTGACTCGAGCGCACGCTTAAAAATCAGCAAACCAGTGCGCTCGTCCCCCTCGCACTTTTTGATTTCGGCGTCGATAGCGTCCATCGCGCGAAGCAAAACCAAACCACCGCCCGGCACGATCCCTTCGGCGATGGCCGCTTTCGTCGCGCTGACTGCGTCATCGAAAGCTTCCTTGCGGCTTTTCATTTCAGCTTCCGACGGCGCGCCGACGCGAACAACTGCGACGCCGCCCACGAGTTTTGCTAACCGCTCCTCCAACTTCTCGCGATCGTAATCGGAAGTCGTTTCTTTAATCTGGCGGCGCAGTTCGTTGCAGCGTCCTTCGAGTTCCGTCTTTTTGCCACGGCCCCCGACAATCGTAGTATCGTCTTTATCCACGACCACGCGTTTGGCTGTGCCCAATTGATCGAGCTCAACCTTGTCCAGCTTCAAACCAAGCTCTTCCGAGATGACTTGACCGCCCGTCAAGACTGCCATGTCCTGAAGCATGGCTTTACGGCGATCCCCGAATCCCGGCGCCTTGACCGCAACGGACGAGAGGACGCCGCGCAGTTTGTTGACGACGAGAGTCGCCAGCGGTTCGCCTTCAAAATCCTCCGCCACGAGCAACAACGAACGGCCACTCTTCGCGATCTTCTCCAGCAGCGGCAAAAGATCGTTCATGTGCGCGATCTTTTTCTCGGTCAACAAAATGAGGGGATCATCCAGCACGACTTCCATCTTCTCCGGATTGGTCACGAAATAGGGCGAGAGATAACCACGGTCGAACTGCATTCCTTCGAGGACTTCCAATGTCGTCTCCGTGGTCCTGGCTTCTTCGACGGTGATTGCGCCTTCCGGCCCCACCTTTTCCATTGCGTCGGCAACCAGTTTCCCAATCACGGCGTCATTGTGCGCTGAGATCGCTGCGACTTGTTCCTTTTCTTTTCTGCTCGAGACCGGACGCGAGATTTTCTTGATTGCCTCCACGGCCACCGCAAGGCCGCGGTCGAGCCCGCGTTTGATGTCAACCGCGCTGGCGCCGGCTGTGACATTGCGAACGCCCTCGGCAAAAATTGCGTGCGCCAGGATTGTGGACGTACTCGTGCCATCGCCGACTGCTTCGCCGGTTTTTTCAGCAGCCTCGCGAATCATCTGTGCTCCAAGATTTTCCTCCGGATCTTCCAGGTCGAATTCCTTCGCGATGGTGACCCCGTCGTTGCAGATGAGGGGTTTTCCCCATTTCTTTTCGATGAGAACGGATTTCGATTTTGGTCCAAGAGTTATGCGGATCGCGTCAGCCAGTGCGGAGGCGCCGCGCAGGATTTTCTCCCGCGCTTCTGAACGAAAATGAACTTGTTTGTGTGCCATAAATTAATTGCGTGCTTTGTTAAATTTGCCGCGCGCGGGGATAACCAGCACCGGGCAACGCGCATAACGCACGACGCGTTCGGCTACGCTGCCGATGAGAACGTGGCCCAGACCGGTGCGACCATGCGTCGAAGTAACGATAAGACCGACGTGTTGATTCGCGGCATTGCAAATTTCGATTGCCGGCGAACCCCGTCTCACTTCAACTGAGTACCGTACGTTGGCTCTCGCCGCCATCTGACGCATCTGTCTGTCGGCAGAATCGTGTGCTTCCTGCATCAGGCGGTCAGCGTCCAACGCGGCGTATTTGTCTCCAAAGGGGTACCAATGCGGACTGATCACATGCACGAGCCGCAGTTCCGCTCTGAAATCGCGAGCGAGTCCACTTGCACAGGTGAACGCAGCCTTTGAGCAGTCGGAGAAATCGATCGGGACAAGAATCTTCGCCAGTCGGAATCCTTTGTGGGTCCGCACACCCCTGGCTCCATCCCAATGTGTGGCGTGAACGCGCACAACCAGGACAGGACAGCGTGAATGTTGGACGACGCGTTCCGCAGTGCTGCCCAGAAACATGTGCTCGTAACCTGTGTACCCATGCGTCGGGATAACGATGAGGTCCGCATTTAATCGCCGCGCTACTGCACAAATCTCTTCGTACGCGCGGCCTTCACGCAGCTTTAGCACACGAATGGCACCGCCGCGTGTATCGTACATTCCGGCAGTAGCGTGCAACTGTTTCATCAGTCGTCGGTTCCATTCTGTTTGTGGAACCAGCGGCAGCGTCAGCAATGTCGGCGGCGGGTATTGGGTCGTATCGACGACATGCAGAAGGTGCACCTCTGCCCTGAACTGTCGCGAGATGGCAAGCGCGTACGGAATCGCCTCTAATGATGGCCGCGAAAAATCGATCGGAACAAGGATGCGCTTGATCCGACGCGACTGCGATAGGGCAGCGGTCCGTCGTGATTTGGCGCTTGACTGTTTGGCGACTGGACGGCCGAGCAAGTTTTTCATGCGGTATTTCTATGCCGGTCCCGATCAGGCCGCTCAGCACAAATTGCTAAAAACTCGCCTTTTTTTGGCTGCCGAGTGCGGCGCAAGATTTGCCCGGCCTTTAACAAAGAGTGCGAAGCGCTACGCGGCACGGCACCGGATCATTGACACCATGAAAACGAGCGCGAGGGGAATGATCCCGAAAATCGCGCCACTCTTTTTCCTGGCGATTTCCGCCTGCCAAACGGTTCAAAACCCAGCGCTGCCGAAACTCACGACATCAGAGAAAATGGCGTGGTCAACGTACGCGATCGCTACCACGAAAGGACTCGGCACCTGCGTAATCGTCAATCGCCAGGACGCAAGTGCGCCGGGCGGAATCGTGCCGGTGTTGGTAACTTGCACGCATGTGTTGGCTGCCGCGCCGCGGGGTCCTTATTTTCTTGTCCTGCGAATGCCGATGCCGGGTGCGAACCCGGGCATCGTTATGTTGAGGATCGATATCCCGCCCAATTCAAAGCATCCCTACGTAAAACATCCGCGACGCGACGTCGCCGCAATGGAAATCCAGTTGCCTTCCGAGATCGCGCGTATCATTAGCATCCCATCGTTTATCAGCGAGAGCACACTCGCGCGACAGAGCGCGCCACACGTTGGAGACAAAATTTTCGTGCTCGGATTTCCCAAAGTATTTCCCGGCACGGAAGGAGCATTCCCCGTGTTTCGCGGCGGAACGATCGCGTCATACTCGTGCGGCTCACAAACGGATCTGGAGAAATATTTGATTCACACCAACGTCTATTCTGGCGACAGCGGCGGTCCGGTCTTTGCTGCGCGCAGCCGCGGCGCCCCAGCGCTGCTCGGTCTCGTCACCGAGCGAATCGGACGGAAGGCAGGTGAAGTACCTCTCGCCGTCGCCATTGATTCGACCGTGATTCGCGAGACGTTGGCATTGCTTCCAAGAAATCTGGTCATTCCCGACGCAGGGTCAGGTGACCGGCGATTGGCCAGCAGCCTCGATCCCGCTCCGGCGGTGAAATTAGTCGGGTCTCAGGACTTGTTGAAAAAAGTCATCGATGCGAAATGGCGTGCGGGTATCCCGATTCAACCAGAACGAGAGGAGCGCTGACAACTCGGGTCAGGGAAAGCGTTCCCGCAAAATCGA
>JBGPNR010000049.1:0-9925 GCA_041487635.1 Candidatus Udaeobacter sp.
CGCCTTTTTCACTCGGCTCCAGGCAGTTTCTGTCTTTGGAGCTTTGTACTCTGTTTGCTCGGTTTGGAGATTCACTGTTGCGTAAATTCGACAAACAATTCTTTGAACGCATCGCCCAGACGATCGAGAACATCGCGAGGCAACAGTGATTGCTCGCTTTGGCCATCATTGAAAATCGCCATTTCCGCGGCGCGCCCGCATACCCACGCACCGACTCGCGCCGCATCGTAAAGGGACAGGCCCTGTCCAATTAAACCGGCGCAGACACCGGTGAGAATATCGCCCATTCCGCCGGTGGCCATTCCCGGATTGCCGGTTGTGTTGTAGCTCAACGGGCGATCGCGTTCGGCCACGATGGTCCGACTGCCTTTGAACAAAAGTGTTACTGGAAAACGATTGCAGAACTTGGTCGCCGTTTGGGCGCGCGACTCTTTGTGGTCTGGGAAAAGGCGTTTCATCTCGCCCGGATGCGGCGTGAGCAGTCGTTCCCCTTTGCAACGCCTGAGCACTGAGGTTTTTTCCGACAGAATGTTGAGCCCGTCGGCATCGGTCACCATCGGTTGCTTGGCTTTTTCAATCAGTTCGAGAACCTCACTTGCGTGTGATTCTCCAAGACCGGGGCCTAAGGCCCAGACATCAGTTTTTTGCTTGAGCAGGTCGCAGTACGACTGGACGGGCTTTACCATCGCTTCCATCGGCGCGGCGCTGGCGACAATCTCGTAGATTTCCTCGGGAACAAAAACCTCCACCAGACCTGCGCCTGCTCGCAATGCGCCTTCTGACGTCATCAAAGCAGCCCCAATAAATCCCCTGGAGCCGGCAACGACGCCGATGCGACCCAATTGATTTTTGTACGCGCTGTATTCGCGTCTCCGGAGCAACCCGTGAAAAGCCCGCGGGCTGGCAATCGTCTCCTTGGCCATTTTGTCCGGGGGGCGCAGATCACGCAGCGGTACAACTTCGAGTCTGCCGACATAGTTCAGCGCGCCATCGGTGACGAGACCGGACTTAGCAAATCCAATCGTGACTGTGAAATCCGCAATCACACAGTCGCGATCTATTTTACCTGAGTCGCCATCGAGCCCGGTTGGCAGATCGACGGCGAACACGTAGGCGTCCCTATTTCTCCGCAACTGATTGATGGAACGGCACGCGGCGCGTATCGGTTCGCGCAGCGGTGGTCTCGCACCCACTCCAAGCAGGCCATCGAGAATAATCAGGGGAGCTGCGGTGCCCAAGTACGTCTCAGCTGCGATTCTTTCCTGCGCAAAAGACAGCTCATCAGCTGCATAAGCGAAAAGTTCCAGAATTGTAACGCCGATGTCATGGCCCGGCTCGTCCATCCAATCCGGCACTCTGGGGGTAGTGGTCTGGAGCACAGCGAGCTTCTTGCGCATGAGCTCGCTGCAATCATCTCTTTTGAAAGCAAGCCTGACTTCGATTTTCCATCCGAGGCGTCGCAAGCGATCTGCGGCAACCAAAGCATCACCCGCGTTATTGCCTTTTCCGGCAAACACAATGCACTTGCCCGGCCTCGGGAAAAACTTCGTGACTGTCTGTGCAACACCGGCGCCAGCGTCGTCCATGAGCGCTTCAACCTGCACTCCCCTGGCGAACGCGGCCTCTTCTGCTGCTCGCATCTGCGCCGAAGACAAAACCGGCAAGTCCAAATCAGGCCTCCGGATCTGTTGAGGCGTAGCGTGCTTCTGAGCCGGTTGATTTCGATGAGGTTTTCTTTTTACGCGCGCTTTTCTTGTGTGAACTCTTGGACTTGCGGTGTTTGGAACTCGTCACCTTCGTTTGATCGATGTACGGTTGCAGCGGGACTGTTTCACTCGTGGCCACCCGCGTCGTGGACAGCGCACCTCCAACGGAATTGCGTCCGCGGACACCAGCTGCAATTTCCTCTGCGAGTTTCTGGCGGTAAGAAGCAGTTTGCGCGTACGCACCCTCGGTTGGATTCGTGAGGAAGCCGCATTCCACAAGCACTGCCGGAATATTTGTCTTTCTCAAGACGTAGTAGCCACGGCGGCGCACTCCGCGATTCGCCGAAGGCGCGCCCCCAACGACGAAGTGATGGATCGCTGAGGCAAGCGGCAAGCTATCGCGGCTGTAAAAATAGGTTTCTATTCCACTAGCGCCCATCCGATTTGTCGCGTTGAAATGAACACATACGAAAATGGCGTTGCGGTAGGAGTTAGCGATTGCAACTCGCGTCCCCAACGGAACAAAAACGTCGCTGTCTCGCGTCATTACCACGCGATAGCCACTAGCCTCCAGAACATTTCTAAGACGCTGCGCCACATCGAGTGTCATAACCTTTTCTGCGATCCTCTGCCCGGGAATCCCGCCGCGGTCGTGACCGCCATGCCCCGCATCTATAACGACAGTCACATTTTCAGACGTGCGGCCGGTCTGCGCTGCGGGGGAATTACAGCATATAAAAACCGTCGCCAGCAAACTTGCGGTGGACCAACGGGGTCGGCAAAAATTTGCTGGCATTACTAATCCTCTTTGGGCAAACCGGGTGGCCGAGCGGAAAGTTTCGGTGCAGTGCTACGCGAGGTCTGCGCTGGGGTCTCGATCAGGCCGCCGCGGACTGCTACTTCGCCATTTCCGGAATGGACGAGCCGAGGTCTCGTTTTGGTTTCCATGAACGACGAGTGCTCCAGCAGTTGGCCATTCAAGCCGATTCGCGAATAGGACCACGCATGTGGCGCCGCGCAATGTAAGACATGCAATTGATTGGCACGGTCGATCTCCGCTTGCGGTTGCTCAAAAGCGATGGCTCGGCCTAACGAATACGTCGCGTACACGACTCCTGTGTCCTTGTCCTGCACGCGTACGTATAAGGACGTGTGGTCTGGGAATCGGTTCGTGAGTAGCGAGTACGTGCGCACATCACCTGATGCGGCAACACCGGTTGGAATTCCCACTGTTTGTTGCCAGATCGGCCGCGCGTCGGTCACTTCGAACACTCCCGTTCCAGAGTAAAAAAATTTCGCCAAGTCCGCGAAATAGACATGCGTGCGCACATGGTAAGCGCCGAAATCGTGCACGGGATAGAGGGGAGCGAGATCAATCTGCCGTGTGACTCTCTGACCGGCTTCGATTTTCAAAGGCGGCTGGGCGTTGTCTCCGTTGAGCGCCGCTATCGGCTGACCCTCGTTTCCAGTTACCTCAAATCCCAGCCATGGTTGCCCATTTGCATCTTGAAGCTCAATATCGCGTCCCGCCAGATTGGTAATCCCAAGGGTCGCTACTACCGGCTCGTAGGCGATGTACTGCAATCGCTTGAATTTCAGGTCCACTTGAATTTGCCCCTTCGCGGCCGTGGCAAAAAGCAGAACACAGGCGCACGGCAGAATGCGCCTTAACTTTGGCCAGCCCATGCAGCTCGCGGCGAGACTCATGCGTTTCCGGGCTCGATAATGACCAATGGTATCATTGTGTACTCGTATTTTTCGAAGGAGGAAAATGCTCTAAAAGCCGCGACGGCTCCGCTTGCACCGCTTGCAAATCATCGTCGTAATAGACCTGAATGATGTACCCCAGGTATTTCCGCTGTCCGCTATTTGCGGCAGCACCTTTGCCTCGGCCCTTTTGACCTGGCCGCACTGATGCAGCGGCCTCGGAAAGTGATGACTCAGACGAGGCACCGGCTGTTTTTGCGCGGACATACCGCACTGAGAGCACCTCTGGATTCGCGTCCGTCCAATCGTGTTTTGGCGTCAGCCATTCGTAATTCACGTCCGCGTCGGTCAGCCTGATATCCTTGTCACCAACCGTGTCGTAGAATTTTACGAAGATCCTCACCTTGTTGTGATCGATGGTCGCGCCGGGCTGTTTTTTTATACCGATCTGCAGTGCCATGTTCTTCTCTGCGTCCGGATCGGGGGTTTCCGTCGTTTTGACTTCACTGATTCCCATTATCGAACCTTCCGGGCTGCCGCCGACGTCTTTGGGTGGCGCGGCATCAACTGCTGCGCTCGTGTTTCCCGCCTCCGCCGGGGGCGAACTCGAGACGCCCATCTTCAAGCGGCGATCGGCCAACTCGTAGGGCGTGCTATCCGGCGGGCTGACTTCTTTAATTTTGCGCCACACTTCGTTCGAGCGGTCGTAGAGCTGCATGGAATCGTAAGTTTTCGCCTTTTCCATCAGCACAGCTGTGTTATCGGGTTCGCCGTCCAAGGCTTCGTCGAAACGTTTGAGCGCCGTCGTAGTATCGCCCCGGTCGCGCAACTCCACGCCTTCTCGCACCAGTTGATCAACAAGCGACTCCGAAGGGTTCGGGATCGCCGGCGCTTGCGAAACCTCCGGCTGCACCGCCACGGGCGCAGGACTTCGAGCGGAAACAGATGGAGCGGGAGGGCGTGCTACAGCTGCGGCGACTGACTGTGTCGAGACTCGGGCAGCGCGAGCCGGGCCGACATAATACAAGGTCGCAGCGAAAATCTCCGCTACGGCCAGAATCACAATCAGGCTAAGCCCGATGTGGAAGCTTGGATCGACTTGGATCGCGCGTGAGAGAAGAGTCCGCATAGCCCAATAAACCCATTTCTGTACGCGCGCTCTTGCCAGCCTGTCAACTCGGCTTCGCCGCGTTAAATCGTTTGAAGCGTTGAAGAATCAAGCTGAAAGCCGGAGCGACGGCTTGGGGCTGTCATTTTTTTAATGGAAAGCGCGCTCAATGCTTCAACGCTTTGGCGAATCACGCAGGGCTATGGCTTTTTTATCGTGTAATATCGTCCTGGCTCAGTAATTTAAATCCTTCACCCATCAGCACCGAGGATGCGCATTCGTTGTCGTCCACGTGCAGCGCGATTGCGGCAAAGCCGCGTGGCCGGATCAGCAGCGGATAGGCGAAATGGACGTTGACTTCCGCCATCACCAATGCTGCGAGCAGTTTCACGAGTTGCGTGGCGACCTCCCGCATCTCTACCACCACGACTTGACTAACGCCGAAAGGAACATTTTTTTCACGGAACAATTTCTCCACGCGCACAGGATCGCTCGCGATGATCCGTGCAATGGCCGAGTCGGTCGATTCCGACACGCTCAGCGCGACAACATGGGTGTTTTGCACGTTCAGCAGTTTCACAACTTCTAACATTGCCCCGACCTTGTTCGGCAGGAACACGGAGAACTGCTTCACCAGCGGTCCTTCCATTTTTGAAGTCGTTTCCGGCAAGTCAAAAGTCATTTGGATAGCGACGCCACAACGCAACTTCCATACGCGCCAGTAGAACTATCTCATCCTCGGTGTTTCGTTGGCAAACCCAATGTGAATGGGGCCCGTGAAAAGTACATTGTTTGTCATCTGACGGTCCAACGCTTCAACGCTTGGACGCGCGTCTTTCCTTCAGGCTGTTCATTTTTCGGCGGCGCTTTACATTCGCTTCGAAAGATGGACGAAGAAAATGAGTTGATCGCGCTCCGGCGCAAAAAACTAGACATGCTCCGGACGAAAGGCGTGGAACCCTTCGGTTCCGGCTTCGAGGTAAATGGATCAATTGCAGACGTGCGCGAGCAATTTAAGGAAGGCGAGATGCTTCGAGCGGCGGGCCGCATCACGGCGCATCGCGATATGGGCAAAAGCCACTTCCTCGACCTGCGCGACGCGACCGGACGAATTCAGATCTATGTTCACGCAAAGGAAGTTGGCCCGGACCTGATCGATCTTTTCCGCCTGCTGGATATTGGCGACTTCATCGGGGTTGAAGGCGCATGTTTTGTCACCAAAAGCGGAGAACCGACATTGAAGGTCCACACGTTCCAGCTGCTTGCGAAGGCGTTGCGGCCGCTCCCGGAGAAATGGCACGGATTACAGGACGTCGAAGCGCGGTACCGGCAACGCTATCTCGATCTTCTCACGAACGAGCATTCCCGCGCGGTGTTCGAAAAACGCATCGCTATTATCCGTGAAACGAGGCGTTTCCTGGAGGAGCGCGGCTTTCTGGAAGTCGAGACGCCAATCTTGCAAACGATCGCTGGAGGCGCGGCCGCGGAACCATTCACCACGCATCACAAGGCGCTCGGCCTCGATCTTTATCTTCGCATCGCGCTGGAACTTTATCTGAAACGTCTGCTCGTGGGCGGGTTCAACAAGGTATTCGAAATCAACCGTAACTTTCGAAACGAAGGCATTTCCAGAAAACACAATCCCGAATTCACCATGCTCGAAGCGTATTGGGCCTATGCCGATTTCGAGAAGATGGCAAACCTCGCTGAGGAACTGATTTGTCATCTCGCTGAGAAAATCTGCGGCTCATTAACGATCGAGCATCGGGACACTGATGAAAAAGTTGTTCGCACGATCAATTTGCAACGGCCGTGGCGCCGGGCGCGTTACCACGATGTGGTGCGGGAGGTTGCCGGGAAAGATTGGTTCGAGCTCTCCAGCGAACAGCGCCGCGATCGCGCTACGAATGAATTCAAACTGGAGATCTTACCGCACCTGGCCGATTTCGAGGTTACGCAGCATGTGTTCGAAAAACTCGTCGAGGAGAAGACGATCAATCCTCTGTTTGTGACGCACTGCCCCAAAGAACTGGTGCCCCTGGCGAAACAAAACGCAGCCGACAACTCGCTGGTCGATGTTTTTGAATTGATCATAAACGGCGCGGAGATCGCGCCTGGTTACAGCGAGTTAAATGACCCGCTGGTGCAACGGCAGCGTCTGCTTGAACAGGCAGGCGAAGAGAAGCAAAAAATCGACGAGGAATTTCTTCTCGCGCTCGAGCATGGAATGCCGCCCGCCGGCGGCATCGGCATCGGGATGGATCGACTCACAATGTTGCTCACTGGTGCAGAGTCCATCCGCGACGTAATCCTGTTTCCACTGCTGAGACCAAAAAAAATAATGTGGGAGGGACCTTAGCGTCCCCATGATCGCCGCGGCACTGAGGCCGCTCCCACATTTCTGTTAACCTCAGCGCTCTGTCTCTAAATCAAAGGTGACTTTTGCGTTGATGCGATAGTTGGTAATTTTTCCGCCATCCACTTCAGCAGTAAATTCCTTGACATAAATCGAGCGGTATTCCGCAGGGTTTTCGTCGCTTCGCTTACTGCGCCCTGCGCGGCATCCTCCCAGCTCTTCGGCGATTGTGACATCAGTTCAATGACTTTAACGACTTTGGCCATGGCATTATTCTCCTTTCTGTAGGTATCGCAGACTCCTGGCGCGTTGCGCGTGCGCACCTTGCAACGTTGCACAGCGAAGCAATCCGTTTTACCGCTTAAAGGTGCAAGAGAACGTAATAAAAACTTTCGAGATTGCCGGCCTGCCGCGTGATGAGGTGAGCCGCTTTGTTGCCGGTAATCATGCTGATCCGTTCCGCGTGCTGGGTCCGCACCGCGTTGGTGATGATTTGGAGATTCGTGTCTTTCGCCCTGACGCGCGCGTGATCGATATCGTGCTGGATCGAGAAGCAGAGAAGCCGATTGCAGCGGAGCGAATTCAGCAGGACGGATTCTTTTGCGCGACAGTGCCGGGCGCGCCCCGCGACCTCCCATATCACGTCCGTATCACGGGCAGGGACGGATCACAGCAGCTCACGCGGGATCCATATCAGTACGGGCCAATCATGGGCGAGGTCGATCTGCATCTGTTCGCCGAAGGACAACACTGGAAGATATACGACAAATTTGGCGCCCATTTGCGCACAGTCGGCGATGCAGCAGGCGTTTATTTCGCCGTATGGGCTCCTAATGCGCAACGGGTCAGTGTGGTTGGGGATTTCAACAACTGGGATGGCCGGGTCAACCCGATGCGCAAACTCATCGGGAGCGGCGTATGGGAGTTATTTGTGCCCGGCATCAAGCAAGGTGCGCACTACAAGTTCGAAATCCGCAGTCAGACCGGCGCGGTGCTGCTCAAGAGCGATCCATTCGCATTCTTCAATCAGCACGGCAAATCAACCGCATCGCTGGTTTACGATCTGGAGCGTTACACATGGAATGATGACGAGTGGATGGAAGCGCGCCGGAAAAAAAACTGGCCGCAGAGTCCGATCAGCACTTACGAAGTGCACCTCGGGTCGTGGCGTCGCAAAACTGAAGAGGGAAATCGCCAGCTCAGTTATCTCGAACTTGCCGAGGAGTTGCTGCCGTACGTCCTCGAAATGGGTTACACGCACATCGAGGTGTTGCCGGTTGCCGAGCATCCTTTCGAAGGTTCCTGGGGTTATCAGGTCACAAATTATTATGCGCCCACCAGCCGGTTCGGTCCGCCTGACGACTTTCGCCACTTCATCGACAAATGTCATCAGGCCGGCATCGGCGTGATCATGGATTGGGTGCCTGCACATTTTCCCAAGGACGCCCACGCGCTGGCCGAATTCGATGGCACCGATCTCTACGAGCACATGGACCCGCGCCAGGGCGAGCAACAGGATTGGGGCACGCTCATTTTCAATTATGGCCGCAACGAAGTGCGCAATTTCCTCATCGCCAACGCCCTTTTCTGGCTGGACAAATATCACATCGACGGTCTGCGCGTGGACGCCGTTGCTTCGATGCTTTACCTCGATTATTCGAGAAAACCCGGCCAATGGATCCCGAATGTTTACGGTGGCCGCGAGAACCTTGATGCCATCCATTTTCTCAAACGCTTCAATGAAGTTTGTTACGAGCGTTTCCCGGGAATCATCACCATCGCCGAGGAATCAACCGACTGGCCCGGCGTATCGCGTCCGACTTATCTGGGCGGGCTCGGGTTCGGTTTCAAATGGAACATGGGCTGGATGCACGATTTCCTGCAATACATGAGCATCGACTCGATTTACCGGCGATATCACCACGGTAACATCACCTTCTCGCTGCTCTACGCGTTCCAGGAGAACTTCATCCTTGTCCTCAGTCACGATGAAGTGGTGTACGGCAAGCGTTCGTTGTTATCCAAGATGCCGGGGGACGACTGGCAGAAGTTCGCCAATCTCAGGATGTTTCTGGCATGGATGTACGGTCACCCCGGCAAAAAGCTCCTTTTCATGGGCGGCGAATTCGGCCAACGGAACGAATGGACCCACGACACAAGCCTTGACTGGCAACTCTTGAAGTTGCCCCGCCACGATGGTCTGCGCCGGCTGGTGCAACATTTGAATTACGTTTACAAAAACGAACCGGCGGTTTGGCAGCTGGACAATACATACGAAGGCTTCGATTGGATCGATTTTCACGACGCTGATAACAGTGTCGTGTCGTTCCTGAGAAAATCCCGCGACGGTGACATCGTCACTTTCGTGGTGAACGCAACGCCCATGGTGCGATACAGTTACCGCCTCGGCGTTCCCAAGCCGGGTTTCTATCGTGAGATCATCAACACGGATGCTGAAACATACGGCGGAAGCAACATAGGAAATCTTGGCGGCGTCCAAACTGAGGATGTTCCCTGGATGGGTCGCGAACATTCGATTCTCATCAACTTGCCGCCGCTGGCAACGGTGGCGCTTAAGTTGGACCGCTGATCTTTTGAGCAATCCTTACTGTATGCGGGGAAAAGAAGTGTCGTCACAGCGAAGGTAGTAGCATCCCGAGCAAATAAACTTTTCGCGACGATATTGGCGACAGGTACTAGGCAATTAAGAACAGAGCTCCATCTCGCGCAGAAGGTTAGCAATACCCCGATCTTTGATGCTTTTTAAGCTTCATGCATCTGGGCGACCAGGAGGGGCATCCATCGGCGCCCTGGGATTCGAAGCCTACCACAAAGGGGTTAGGGAAAACATGAACTTATCTGTCGAAACAAAAGTGGGCGCTGCTATAGCAGCGGGGTTTATAGCTTTGACTCTTGGCGCGGTGGCCCAGGGAAACTGGGAAGGCCAAACAGGTGAGCTTAATAGCTACGGTCCGACAAATAATCCTAAGGTTAATACCTACATAAGCCAGCCGAGATACGAGGGCTCTTTACAGCCATCGCAATTGA
>JBGPNR010000050.1:0-9793 GCA_041487635.1 Candidatus Udaeobacter sp.
AACTGACTGCGCAGACCGCCTTTATCCTTGATGCGTTTCGGCCAGGCAATAACCATCGGGTTACGAATACCGCCAAGATGTGAAGCAACCTGCTTCCCCCATTTAAACGGCGTATTGCCAGCCCACGCCCACGCGGCAGCGTAATGCGGAGCCATGTGCGGACCGCCCCATTTGTCGAGTCCGCCGTAAGCTTTGATTGCTTTCAACTGCTGGTCGCTCGTAAGCGGAATGCCGTTCAGTGTGGTCATTTCGTTGAACGTCCCAGTCTCCGTGCCTTCCATGCTCGCGCCGTTGTCGCCAAAGATGTAAATAATCAGAGTGTTATCGGCGAGACCCATGTCCTCAATCGCTTGCACAACGCGCCCAGCAGCGTGGTCGGTGTTTTCCTGGTAGCCGGCATAGACTTCCATCTGACGCGCATACACTTTTTTTACTTCCGGTGATACGCTGTCCCACGCGGGGAACGCCGGATCACGAGGAGTAAGTTTAGCGGTGGCCGGAATCACGCCGAGTTGCTTTTGTCGTGCGAACGTTTCCTCGCGCAACTTGTCCCAGCCTTGATCGAACTTGCCCTTGTATTTGTCGCTCCATTCCTTCGGCACCTGGTGGGGTGCATGAGTTGCACCCGTCGAGAAATACAGAAAGAAAGGTTTATTCGGCGCCTGCGCTTTCTGATCGCGAATCCACGTAACCGCATGGTCGACCATGGCGTCGTTGAGATAAAAATTCTTCTCTCTCGGCACGCCAATAATGTTGTTATTCTCGGCAAGAAGCGGATCGAACTGGCCGGTTTCGCCGCCGAGAAATCCCCAGAAATAATCGAAACCGAGCGCGTTCGGCCATCGATCAAAAGGGCCCGCAGGTCCCTGCTGCGAATCAGGTGTAAGATGCCACTTGCCGATCGCCGCAGTGTTGTAACCGTTGGCCCGAAGAATCTGCCCGATGGAAGCGGCGCTCGTCGGCCAATTCGTGCTGTAGCCAGGCCAACCGCCGATCAGTTCGGAGATCGAGCCGAATCCCACCGCATGATGATTCCGCCCCGAAAGCAAGGCCGCACGCGTGGGAGAACAAAGCGCTGTCACGTGAAATCGATTGTAACGAAGTCCCTCCGCCGCCAGTTTGTCCAGCGTGGGCGTAGCCACGGGACCACCGAACGTGGAAGGATTACCGAAGCCGGCATCGTCAATCAGCACAAGCAGAACGTTCGGCGCATCCGGCGGAGCTTTCACTGGGTTGGTAAAAGCCGCTTCGGATCCTTCCAACGTACGTTTCGTGATTCCCTGGAACGGCTCGGCTGGACGCGGCAGCAAAGTTCTGTCCCACTCCGCATTCGCAGCGACTGATCCGGGTATTTGCGCTGTGAGCGCAAATACAGTCACGATTATGCATACCTTTGACTTCGACATAACGGTTTTGGTCACGCTGTGTATCCTCGGGTTACAAGGCTGGTCAAAAAAGGAACACTTCGTCTCGCGCGAGTCGTTTTTGATTATCGGCCGAATGAGCGGTGCATTGCGGCTAACAGGTCCGACCAACAATCGATATCTTCGAATGATTAGCTAGATCAACAATTGCATCGCGTTCGAGCAGCAAAGTCTTTCCAGCTTCAACGGCAATCACGCGCAGTCGTGCTTCGGCTGCGATGCGAATTGTTTCGACGCCGATCACCGGCACGTCGAACCGCATGTCCTGGCTGGCCTTTGCCACTTTCACCATCACTCCCCCGCTTCGTGCAAGTTCGCCGCCGCGCCTGATGGCATCGTTTGTTCCTTCCAGAGCTTCTACTGCCACGACGGTTCCATCCCTAACTAGTACGGTCTGTCCAATGTCGAGTCCCGCAATCTCCTTGGCGATTTTCCAGCCTAGATCAACATCGTCTTCTTCGTTTCGCGATAACTTTGGACCGGCAATTACTCCTGGAGCCGCCAGAGAGTCCTCGAGAAACGTTGTCGCCGGCAAAAGATCGACATTCACCTTTGCCAGTTCACCCGCAATCGCCGTGAAGATTGACTCCGCGTTGCGCTGTTTCAGTTTTCCCAGTAAAAGCAAAGCTTTCAAATCCGGCCGCAGATCAAAGAGATTTTTCGGCGCAATCTGACCGGCCATGATCGCGTGGTGAACCTTGTTTTGACTAAAAAACTTCAAGAGTCGATTTAGTTGTCCGACGCGCATCCACTTGATCAGATCAACATGTTGCCCGAGGGCTGGGTCGGTCTCGCCGGTAAATGCGGCGGCAATTATTTTTTTTACGCCGGCTTCTTGCGCCGCATCAGCAAGCAATCTGGGATACACGCCGTTTCCGGCGATGATTCCCAAAATATCTGGCGGTGCTGATGGCAAGCACCGAATGTGAAATAAACAGCGGCTTCACACAAGCGCCGCTACGATCTCTATCCGGAGTGGCGGCGGCGTTTGACGTGCAATTGGGCGAGCGCTTTCTGCAGCGACGCTTGAATGGCTGCCACCTGTTCGGGAGTCTGATCTTCCTTCATCGCCGCCTTTGCGCGCTCGACCGCTGCCTCGGCCGCGGTAATGTCGATCTTCTCGGATTCAAGTGCCATGTCAGTTAAAACTGACACTGCGTCGGCTTTAATTTCGACAAAACCTTCGCCTATCGCCATCGAGCTTTCGCGCCCGTCCTTCAAAACACGCAGCTCGCCAGGTACCAAGGTGGTTAGCAGCGGGACGTGTTTGGGGTAAACGCCGAACTCACCCTCGGAGCCGGGCAACGTAACCATGTCCACATCTTCCGAATAAATCTTTTCCTCAGGTGTTACAATCTCGAGCTTCAGGGTGGCCATGGTCTTTCGTTAGGCGTTGAAGCGTTGAAGCGTTGAAGTGGGCCCGTCGCGCTGACTCTTCCCCGCTTTATCGCTTAACCGCTTCATCGCTTCAACCTTCTTTGATCGTGTCGATGTTACCCTTCATGTAGAAATTTTGCTCGGGTACATCGTCGTGTTTGCCGTCGAGAATTTCTTTGAAACCGCGGACTGTTTCCGCAACCGGAACATATTGGCCCTTATAGCCGGTGAAAACCTCTGCCACGTGGAAGGGCTGGCTAAGGAACCGCTGAATCTTGCGTGCGCGCTGAACAGTGACCTTGTCCTCCGGGCTTAATTCATCCATTCCGAGAATCGCGATAATGTCCTGCAAATCCTTGTAACGCTGCAAAACACGCTGCACGCCGCTTGCAACCTCATAATGCTCCTCGCCGACAATCTCCGGCGCCAACGCTTTCGATGTTGATGCCAGCGGATCGACCGCAGGATAAATTCCGAGCTCGGCGATGGCACGCTCAAGCACGATGGTCGAATCCAAATGCGCGAAAGTATTTGCCGGCGCTGGGTCAGTAAGATCGTCGGCCGGAACATAAACGGCCTGGAACGACGTGATTGAACCTTTGTTTGTCGAAGTGATTCTTTCCTGTAAATCGCCCATCTCGGCAGCCAGCGTGGGCTGATAACCAACCGCCGATGGAGTGCGTCCGAGAAGCGCTGACACTTCGGAGCCGGCCTGCGAAAATCGGAAAATATTATCTATGAAAAGCAGCACGTCCTGGTTGCGCTCGTCGCGAAAATATTCGGTCATTGCAAGCGCGGAAAGAGCAACGCGTAAACGCGCGCCCGGCGGTTCGTTCATCTGACCGAAAACCATCCCTACTTTCGACTTCGACAAGTCTTTTTGATCGATCACGCCCGCCTCGCTCATTTCCTTGTAAAGATCATTTCCTTCCCGGCTCCGTTCGCCCACTCCGGCAAAAATGGAAACACCGCCGTGTTTCATGGCGATGTTGTTGATTAACTCCTGTATGACAACAGTCTTGCCGACACCGGCGCCACCAAATGCGCCGACTTTGCCGCCTTTTGTAAATGGGCAAACAAGATCGATGACCTTGATCCCTGTTTCCAGGATCTTTGCCGTTGTGTCCTGCTCCGTGAGCGACGGTGCGGGCCGATGGATCGGATAACGCTTTTCGAATTTCACAGGACCGCGATTGTCAATTGTGTCGCCAGTGACATTAAAAAGCCGGCCAAGCACGCCTTCGCCTACTGGTACGGTGATCGGACCGCCAGTATCGGTCACGCTCATTCCGCGCTTCAAACCTTCCGTCGAAGACATTGCGATCGATCGCACCCAACTGTCACCGAGATGCTGCTGCACTTCGAGTGTCAGCTTGGTCGGGTTGCCATTGACCTCGTACTCGATTTCGAGCGCGTTATAAATTCTCGGTAGTTTTTTTTCGTCTGGGAATTCCACGTCTACCACGGGACCGATTACTTGAACTATGTTTCCTTTATTCATAAAAATTTGATTAGCCAGAAAACGCCATTTGCGCAGTGGCGATCTCGAGCAACTCGGTGGTGATGCTGGCCTGGCGCATCTTGTTGTATTCGAGCGTGAGGTCCTTGATGAACTGATTTGCGTTATCAGTGGCGTTTTTCATGGCCACCATGCGGGCGCTATGCTCAGACGCGCGCGCGTCGAGAATCATCTGAAAAACCTGGTAGGAGACATAATACGGAAGCATCGAATCCAGAACGACCTCGGCGTTAGGCTCGAACACGTAGCCTATCATGGGATCGTGACCTTCACTTTCAGCCTGGGCTGTTTCGCTTTTCGGCAAATCAAAACTACTGATCGGCAGCAGTGTCTGTACTACCGTACGTTGGCTGATTGTGTTGATAAAATGCGTGTAAAGCACCGAGACTTTGTCGACCTCGAGCCTCAGGAATTTCTCCATGCAAAACTTCGAGATCGGCTTCGCTTCAACGAAGGTCGGCGAGTCTTTCAATTCAAAATCAGCCAATAGGTCGCGCTTTGTTCGAGCGATGAATTGTCGCGCCTTCTTTCCTGTCACCACGAACGCTGTTTTAGCTGAATCGAAGTTGCTGGCCTCCCGAAGCAGGTTCGTGTTCAACGCTCCGCAGAGTCCCTTGTCTGTGCTGATAATTAAGACCAACTCTTTTTTGAGCGGGCGGACAGCGAGCAGCGGTTGGAATCTCGGGTCTGTCCGTTTTTGCAACGAAACGAGAACCTTATTCATCAAGGCGGCGTAAGGTCGTCCCGCCAGCGCGTGCTGCTGCGCTTTGCGCATCTTGGAGGCAGCCACCATTTGCATCGCTTTGGTGATTTGCGCGGTGTTGCGGATCGATTTGATCCGGCGCCGTATGTCCTGCGTGTTCGCCATCTAAACGCCTAGTTAAATTACCGCCAGGTGGTCTTAAATTCGTCGAGCGCCGCCTTCAATTGCGCCTCGAGGTCCTTATCGACCTCTTTTTTCTCGCGAATCGTTTGGAGCAAACTGGCTTTGCGTGTTTGCAGGTAATCCTGAACCTTCAATTGGTATTCTTTAACCCGCTCGACAGGAACAGCGTCGAGGTAGCCGTTTTGCATCGCCCACATCACAGCCACTTGTTCTTCCACCGGAATTGGGTTGTACTGTTTCTGCTTAAAAAGCTCGACAATACGTTGACCGCGATCGAGTCGGGCTCTCGTCGCCGCGTCGAGGTCTGAACCAAATTGCGCAAACGCAGCGAGCTCGCGAAACTGCGCCAAATCGAGCTTCACTTTGCCCGCAACCTGCTTGATCGCCTTGATCTGGGCAGCCGATCCGACACGGCTGACAGAGAGTCCCACGGAAATTGCTGGCCGCACACCTTGATAAAACAAATCAGTCTCAAGATAGATTTGCCCATCCGTAATCGAGATCACGTTTGTCGGAATGTAGGCGGAGACGTCGCCGGCCTGGGTCTCAATGATCGGTAACGCGGTTAATGAGCCGCCTCCGAATTCATCGCTCATGCGCGCGGCGCGTTCGAGCAAGCGCGAGTGCAGGTAAAACACGTCGCCCGGATACGCTTCGCGACCCGACGGCCGCTTCAGCACGAGCGAAACCTGCCGATAAGCCACTGCGTGCTTCGACAAATCGTCGTAGACAATGAGCGCATCCATTCCATTATCCATGAACCACTCACCCATCGCGGCGCCAGCAAATGGCGCCAGGTATTGGTTCGTGGCGGTATCCGAAGCCGGTGCCGAAAGGATCGTCGTGTATGGCATGGCGCCTTCTTTTTCGAGTACCGCGAGCGCGCGCGCCACGTTGGAATTTTTCTGACCGATCGCGACGTAGATACAGTAAAGCGGCCGATAATTCTTATCGCCCTGGTCCTCAGCTGCCTTGTTCAAACGGGCCTGGCTGATGATCGTGTCGATGGCGATGGTAGTTTTGCCGGTTGCGCGGTCGCCGATGATCAACTCGCGCTGGCCGCGACCGATCGGAATCATCGCGTCAATGGCCATGAGGCCGGTTTGCACCGGCTGATTGACGCTGCGGCGCTTGATGACGCCCGGTGCAATTGTTTCCAGCGGATAAAATGTTTCGGTTTTGATCGGTCCCTTGTCATCGAGCGGCTGGCCGAGTGTGTTTACTACACGGCCCAAAAGCGCCTTGCCGACGGGAACCGACAGGAGTCGGCCAGTTGTTTTAGCTTCGTCGCCTTCGGAAATCAGCGTGTTGTCGCCCATCAAAATGGCGCCCACTTCAGTTTCTTCAAGATTGAGCGCGAGACCGTAAACGCCGTTGGGAAATTCGATCATCTCATTGAGCATCACGTCGCTCAGACCCTCGATGCGCGCCACGCCGTCGCCGGTTTCGCGCACAACGCCCACGTTGCTCTTGGTCGTGGATGTTTTTAGGTCTTCAATTTTCGATTCGATCTCTTCGAGTATGGTGCTCATGGTTTTGAATTCTGATTAAAGTTCGTGTTGAAGACGTTCGAGGCGGTTGCGCACGCTTCCGTCCCAAACATCGCTTCCCACGCGAATGCGCATTCCGCCAAGAAGCTGAGGATCAACGTGAAAATCAGTAGCGAGGTCGTCGCCGTATTTACTCTTCAGATTGGCTGCGACCTCTGAACGTATTGCGGGATCCACTTCGCTCGCGGTTTCGATCGTGGCGTGGCGCTTCTCTACCTCGAGCCGAAGCAAACGTTTGTAGTTTTTTAGCACGTCAATGTAATTGCGCGGCTTTTCTGCTATAACCGAATCGACCAGGGACGCGATTCTGCCAGGATCAAGCTGACTATCAGTGAAACTTGCCTGAAGCATTTTGCGCGAGAGTTGACGAATTTCTTTGTTAAGCTTCATCAGGCGACTTCTCGAGCTGCTTCCTCCTGCAAACGCCGCTGATCTTCCTGAGTTAATACTTTCCCCGTGACCTTCGCCGTGGTGTCGACTACGAGCCGCCCGAGTTCGTGCTTCAGAGATTCCATTGTGCGGTCGTGCTCGAGCGCTGCGGCCTCGCGCGCTTTGGCGATGATCTGCTCGGCTGCCGTAATAGCCTCCTGCTGCTTGCGCTCGGACAAATGGGCGGCGCTTTCACGCGCTTCATCGATCATTTTCTGCGCGTCCGCATTGGCCTTCGTGACAATTTCCTGGTAACGCTTCTCCGCTTGAGCGAGTTCCTTTTTGATTTTCTCCGCGTTGAGCTGGCCTTCCTCGATCTTGCGCCGGCGCTCTTCCAGCAGAGCAAGGATCGGTTTGTAAGCGAATCGTTGCAAAAGGAACGCAACAATGCAGAAGCTAATAACCTGCGACAGAAACAACTTCCAATTCCAGCCGAAGGTTTCAGCTGTTTCGCGCAAGATATCGGTGATGCCTCCGCTGCTGGCGGCAATAATCAGGTTCATAAACTAAGATTCGGGCGCAACGTCAATTGCCTCCCCGGTGAAATTAATGAACGAGATACAGCGCGTAGAAAACGATCGCCTCGGTAAGCGCGATGGCGAGAATTCCGTGCACGAGCACCTGCGTGAACGCGCCGGGATTGCGACCGACTGCGGTGGTCATTCCGAGGCCGGTCAAGCCGATTCCGATTCCGACGCCCATCGCGGCAAGCCCGACGTGAATGCTTCCGCCCAGTTCTGCTAGTATTGGTAGTATCATATTTAGTTTAGTTGGTTTTGCGATCTCGTCACGAGATCGCCGAAAAATCAGTGCGCGTGCTCCGGTCCCTCCTGGTGTTCTGCAATCAACATTGTGAAAACCGCAGTCAGCAGCATGAAAACGAGCGCCTGCACAAATCCCACGAGCACTTCGAGGAAATAGAACGGAATCGGCAAGATCGGCGACAGCCACGGATTCATCGTGGACATCGCTTCGAGAATGCTTTCGCCAGCATAGATGTTCCCGAATAATCGAAAACTGAGCGCAATCGGTCGAAATAGAATCGAAATCACTTCGAGCCAGCCGACGGCGAAAAAAATGACGATCATGAGGATCTTCACGATTCCGGTCGTCTCACCTTTTGGGCCAAACAATTCTTTCAAGAATCCTCCGACGCCGTTGGCCTGAATCGCCCAGACAAACCACATCACGAAAAATATGGCCGCCATCGCGGTCGTCATGTTTAGGTCCGCGTTGCCACCGCGCAGCAACGGCCGATCGACGTGAAAACTTCCCGAACCGTCGTAGTGACCCCAGCCGATTGTTCCGATTCCCGGAATCAGTCCGAACCAGTTCACGAACAGAATAAAAATGAAAATCGTGGCAAAAAACCAAAATCCTTTGGCCACCAACTCACGGCCGATGATGTTTTCCAAAAAATTGTGCAAACCCTCAACCAACCACTCCCAAAAATTTTGAATCCCGCTGGGGATGGCCTTAACCTGCCGGGTTGCTATTTGTGAGAAAACGATGATTCCGGCGGCGACTAGCCAGGTCACCAGCATCGAGTTTGTAATTCCGAAGCCGCCGAACTGAACGAGCATCTGCGGTTTTAACGAGACGCCTTCATGTTCAGTCGCGCCCGCTTCGGCTGCAAAGGTCGACGTGGCAAGCATTGCGCTGGAGGCCAACGCCAGGATCGACATCAATAAACAACGATTGCGCATTTTCCTAGGCACAGCTGTAGCCGGCATCGGTGATGCCGGCCTGCCGAGGTGATCCGCTTTCGTCCCACACTTGCCACACTACGGCGAAAATGCCGCCCCGGCTACAACTTGAACGCGCATACGAAAGCGTGTTTTGCACCGGAAGACAAACAAAATCTCGGACGCGAACTTATTTCGCCGGCACGCTCTCCGCAAACCGTGGACCAAGCCGGGTCACCGCCCTCGATTTCACGGGCTCAGCAGCGCCATTCATTGTGATCGCTTCTTCGTAGAACGATTCTAACTGATCAATCTGGGCATCCTGTCCGAATCGTTCGACTACGGCGGCGTGGGCGCGTTCTCCCATTTGCTTCAACGAGGTGGGCGAACTTGTGATTAGCTGCATGGCATTCGCTAGTCCGACGTGATCCTCCTCCGCAACCAGGAACCCGGTGCGCCCGTGATCAACGGCTTCCGGAATTCCACCGTGGCGCGTCGCAACGACCGGCAACCCGGTCGACATCGCTTCGAGAACCGAGTTCGGCACACCTTCCTGGTCTTGGTTTGGGGATATTTCGCTTGGGTGCAAAAACAAGTGCGAACTGGCATAAAGCTCCAGCAGCTTCGGTTGGGGCAGAAATCCGACAAAATGCACGTCTCTGAGGATGCCCAGGCCGCCGGCGAGCATTTCTAATTCCGATTGCAACGGCCCTTTTCCAGCGATGAAAAATTCCGCGCCAGGATTGTCCTTCTTGAAAATGGCAAAAGCGCGCAAGCTCGTCGCAACGCCCTTCTTCGGAATCAACCGGCATGCCTGGACCACTCGCCATTTACCGTCTCGCGGAGGTTCTCTATCCACGAACGGAAATTCATTTAGCGGGATGCCCGTGCGATTGATGCGCAGCTATTCCGGCGGACAGCCC
>JBGPNR010000051.1:0-9713 GCA_041487635.1 Candidatus Udaeobacter sp.
CGTTCCCGATATGTCAATCTATATGCGAGCGACTTTCGCGCCGCTCCGAGTTCGCCGCCGCTAAAGACATCGAACAACTCCACGCTTTCCAAGAGTGCCTCACGCGGCTCGTGGATCGCGCGCCAAATTTTTTCGTGCGAAATTTCCTCGGGCACAATCATCGCAATATCACGAGTAACGGCTGGAAATTTCTCGATCTCGCGAAACTTTTGCCTCAGCTCGTCCGGCACCAAAATAAGATCGGCATGCAGCTCGGCGACAAACACTGGTCCTGACGCGGTCGCCTTCCCTGAGGAAAATTGTCCGCCGAAACCGATCATCCGATCGCCGGAGAAAACGTCGAGCGCCAGCGCGAGATCAGGAAATTTTCCGGGGCGAAAGGAAACATTTGGAACGACGCATTTGAGCGCGCCCTTGAGATCAAACAAGTCGAGGCTGCGGTTCGATACGGATCGCCAGTTCGGCGCGCCCGCGACATTTCCCCAGAGTAAAACGCCAAGATGCCGTTCTTCCTTGCCGGATGGCGGAATAAAGGTGCGACCGATCTCGAAGATCGCCACACGTTCCGCGCCCGCGCGAATGTTCCGGTCAAGCACCGGGAGCAATCCCGCTAGAATGCTCGGCCGCAACGCGACGGCATCTTCACTGAGCGGGTTACGGAGCTCGATGGCGCCTTCGCTGAAGGCGAATCGCTCGCGCGGAAGCAATTTTGAAGTTCGCACTTCATTGAGACCGACCGCTGCGAGTCGGGTTCGCCAGGCCGATTCCAAATCGTGCGCGTGATCCGCTGCGCTGGAAGGCGTGTAACGGCTTCGGTCAGTCCCCGGAATTTTTTCTGCGCCATACGCGCGGACGACTTCTTCGATAAGATCGACATCGCGCTGCAAATCGCGGCGATAACTTGGAACCTTCCATTTCGTCGTTTTAGCAGCACTAGTCTTCTTTAGACCAAAGCCCGTCAGGATGTCGTCGATAGCTTTTGGTTTGATAGAGATTCCAACGACTCGATCGCATTTGTCGTAACTCAGCGAAACATCCGCGGGATTCGGAGGCAGCTTGCCGTCGAGGTTGATTTCTTTTGCGGGAATTCCGCCGGCAATTTCTTGAATCAATTCGGTCGCGCGCTGCGACGCGCGCAAAATCATTTCGGGATCGACACCACGCTCGAAGCGGTAACTCGCGTCGCTCGGCAAATTCAAGTCGCGCGCAGTTCGTCGAATGCTCGCCGGCAAAAAGTAAGCTGCTTCGAGCAAAATGTTCTTCGTTGAATCCGTCACACCCGTTTCTTCCCCACCCATCACGCCGCCGATTCCAACCACGCGCTCTCGATCGGCAACGACGAGATTGTCCGGCTTGAGCGAGTAAGTCTTTCCATCGAGCGCGAGAAACTTTTCGCCATCGCGTGCGACCCGCACGTTGATACCGCCTTTTAGTTTATCTGCGTCGAACGCATGCGTTGGTTGTCCGAGCTCGAGCATCACGAAGTTGGAAATGTCGACGATGTTGTTGATAGAACGAATGCCGACGTTCTCGATCTTCGCGCGCAGCCACTGCGGGCTCGGGCCGACATTCACGTTGTCGATCTTGCGCGCTGAAAAGAACGGACATTCACGGGTTGCGCTAATCGTCACGCCAGTCTTTTTGATTGCGATTTTCGATTCGCGTGGCGTCGACTTGAGTTTCTTGCCGGTCAACGCCGCAATTTCGCGCGCCAGACCGAAATGGCTCAGCAGATCGCCACGGTTTGGTGTGATTTCGACGTCAAGAATCGTGTCCGCGGGGAAAAGATCACCGATCGGCGTGCCAATCTTCGCATCCGACGACAAAATCAACAGGCCGGAGGCATCTTCGCCGAGGCCGAGCTCGATTGGGCTGCAAAGCATTCCTTCCGATTCGACACCGCGCAGCTTGCTTTTTCGAATCTCACTTCCGTTCGGCAACTTTGCCCCCGGCAACGCGAGCGGAATTTTGTCGCCAACTTTGTAGTTGGTCGCACCGCAAACGATTTGGCGTTTCGTTCCGCTGGCGTCATCGACTTCACAAACTGTGAGACGATCAGCATTTGGATGACGCGACGACGCGGTGATTTGCGAAACGATTACGTGATCGATCTTCGCGCCGCGTGTCTCGATGTTTTCGGTCTCTACCCCAGCGCGAGTCAGTAAGTCGGCGATCTCTTCCGGGCTTTCTGGAAGATCGACGAATTCGCGTAGCCAATTAATGGAGAACTTCATTTCGTCTCAATGTCATGTCGAGCGAAGTCTCCCGCATGCGGGATCGATAGTAGCATCCAGAGATTCCTCGACTCCGCTCGGAATGACAAAAATGGGTTCATGCGAACTGCCGGAGAAACCGCAGATCGTTCTGCACGAAGAAGCGGATATCGGGAATATCGAACAAAATCATCGCGAGCCGATCCATTCCGAGACCGAATGCATAGCCGCTCGATTTCTCCGGATCGTAAGCGTTGTCGCCGCGCGCCTTATTTACCGCTTCGAAGACCGCCGGATGTACCACGCCCGAGCCGGCAACTTCAATCCATTGCTCCCCGCTCTTAAGCGCTTTTGATTTCACATATACTTCAAGGCTCGGCTCGGTGAACGGAAAATAGTGCGGGCGAAATTGGACTGCGGTTCCGGGACCGAAAAGTTCGCGCATGAAAAATTCGAGCGCGCCTTTGAGATCGGCGACGCTAACGTTCTCGTCGACGTAAAGTCCTTCGATCTGGTGAAACTGCGGGCTGTGAGTGGCGTCAAGTTCATCGCGCCGATAAGCCGCGCCGGGTGCGATTACGCGAATCGGCGGTGGCGCGGCTTGCATGGTCCGGATTTGCACGGTCGACGTGTGTGTTCGGAGCAATCGACCGTCGGGGAGATAAAATGTGTCCTGCTCGTTGCGCGCAGGATGTTCGGGCGGTGTATTGAGCGCGTCGAAGCAGTGCCATTCGTCTTCGACGTCGGGGCCATCGGCGAGTGCGAATCCCATTCGCCGAAAAATTTCGATTGAGCGATCCCACATCTGTGTGAGCGGATGAAGTGTGCCGAGCTCGTGCGGAGTTCCTGGAAGCGAGATGTCGATCTTGGCAAGTGCGCCCGACTCCTTTTGCGCACGAAATTGTTGCGCGCGTGATTCGATGGCGGCGGTCACGGCGTTGCGAACTTCGTTGAGCAGTTTGCCGACGACTGGCTTCTCTTCCTTCGGGAGCGTTTTCATTTGCTCGCCCCACGAGGAAATGCTGCCGCTGCGCCCGAGATATTTCACGCGCGCGGCTTCTAGCGATTGCTCGTCCGTCGCGGATTCGATCTCGCGCAGCGCTTCGTCGCGGACTTGTTCGAGCGGGTGAGTCATTGAGATGTTGAACGTTGAACGTTGAGCGTTGAACGTTCAATTGGAAAACAGAACGACGCGTTGCGTCGCGATCGGCTAGCAGCCGATCGAAAACAGGCTGGCAGCCTGTGCTCCCCGGAGTTTAGCGCTCTCGCGAAAGGCGTTACGCTGGTCTTTTGTTTTTCTTTTCCAGCGCGCCTTTCGCCTGATCGACGATCGATTTAAATGCGGCTTCGTCGGTGACAGCCAGGTCGGCGAGAATTTTGCGGTCCAGGCCAATGCCAGCAGCTCTAAGCCCTTCGGCAAACCGGCTGTACGTCATTCCGTTTGCGCGCGCGGCTGCGTTGAGCCGTTGAATCCAGAGATAACGAAAGGTGCGTTTACGTGTTTTGCGATCGCGATACGCCCAATACTGGGCTTTCATGATCGCGTCTTTGGCATAGCGGAAAAGTTTTGAACGGCGTCCGCGGTAGCCTTTGGCTTTTTTTAAGATTCGTTTGCGGCGCGCCCGGCTTGCCGGGGCATTAGTGGCTCTTGGCATGATTTGTTTGCCCGAATCGCTTCGGGCCCCTCGTTCAGCGAGTTGTTTATTCCGTTATCGATCTTCGCGACCTCACTCGCTGATTTGCCCCGAAAGCTTTCGGGGCAGGTGCGCAGATCGAAGGCGAGGAAATTAGGCGCAGCGAGATAAATGACAAATGGATTTTCCAATGACGAAAGACGAATGACCCGCCTTCGCCAGGGCTCCGGCACGGCAAGCGAAGAGATGACCTGCCTCCGATCGCCACAGCGATCTATTGAGCCTGGCGTAACACAGTTACGTTGACGCAATGAAAGCGATGCGAAGACGCCTCGCACTCCCAACTCCGAAAGCGTTCGCGAGTCCAGCACTTCCCGCCACGGCGGGCAGGCAGTGCGAAATTCCGCGAGGACGCCTGTTCCTTTTTTGCGAAGTCCCGCGACTGCGGGAGAGTGCGCACGCGTCCTCGCTTCGCTTTAACACACTGTCACTAACATTGTGCGATTATCGATAGGGCGTGCCCGGCGAAATCCGAATGATAAGCATGATGCTCCGCCATCGACGTGCAACGAAAGGATTGTCGCTCACTCGCCCGGATTCATCGCCACCAATCTCGTCCGGAATTCGATAAATTGAAGTTCCGGCAAACTTGTCGATTAAATCTAGGCTTTGTCGTACGTTCTCTTTCTGTTGCAGCCCTTTGATCGCGAGCATTCATGCCGGTCGGATCTATCAGGGGAGTGCTCGGCGGCAAATTCTGTTGGTTCTCCGCCTCGCGCAAAATGAGATTGAGATTTGGAAGCGATGGGAACTTCGCGATCAACATTGAGGTCTTAATCAACTCGGAAAGATTGACCTCCTGCGGCTGTGGCAACTTCGTCGCACCCGGGCGCACCATTATCATTTGCCCGGCACGAAGAGTACGAATCTCGCCCGGATGATGTTTGAGAGAAACGCTGGCACGGCCTTCGAGGACAATGAATTTGATCCACGATTTCGGACGATACTCAGCCATCGCTGTGAAACTGGCGCCCGCCGCTGTCGCAACCGCAGTGTTGATTCTGCCGCCACCGGAACGCTTCGGCAGGTACAGCAACATGCTGCCATTCGCCAAATCGAATCCTCCTTCGCCGAAGCTGAGGACGCTATTCGCGCCGAGCCGCGCCAATGTTCGATCCGTGAAGGCAAGCTCCGCGCGCGAATCGCTGCCGGTCCACACGGCTGTGCCCGGGCGGACGTTGCCGTTCACTGAAGCCGGGCGGGGCGCGGCATCCGGTGCAACCAATTGCACATTGTGAATTGCTTGAGTGACACGAGCTTCGTTCTTCCCGGCTGCCATGGTGAACGAAGTCGGGCCAGTTGCAACGGCGAAGGCGAAGAGAATCCCGATGACGCGAACGCCATGGCGAGACCGCTTCTTCATAATCTTTAGAGAAAGATAACATTGCACACGCGCCAGGGAAACTGCGCGGGCTGTTTGCCTTGGCCGGTGTCGTGTCGTCTTGCCGGCGCGGCGGGCGCTGTATGTGTTTAGCGCCAAAGGCGCTATTTCATTTTTAGCCTGCGACATCGTCCCAGGAACTGATCGCGCCGTAAACAAGCGCTGAAGGCGCGATTCATCCAGCCGCTGATCTTCAATCCCAGACGTAGCCGAAAGTGAATCAATCATTCCATCATCTTAACGGCGGAACTGCCGTTTCGGGTTGCCCGCGCGCAACAGATCGTCCTCGGCACGGCTTTGAACCTCAGTTTTGCCGGGAATCCCGAATCACCGCGGCGAAACAACTACTCGCTCTACAGCTACTACGATCTCGCTTTGAGTCGCTCCTTTTCGCTCGACGCCGCGTTTCATAACTCGTCGAAATTGTCAGTATCCGTGAGGCGGTTGTAATCGTAGACCGCGCGGAGGCTCAGATTGTGAAACTGTGGCACGTAATAGGTTGCGCCCGCGATGACATCGAGGCTGGCGAAATTAAGTTCCGTAAATTGGTCGTAGAAGAAGAATTGTTGTACGACCCCGACTTCCAGGTAGAACGTATTGGTAATGCGCGGCCGATACGTCAAAGTGACCCCGGGAGCGACCAGGACATCATCCTGCTCGCCGCGGCTGACGAGCGCGGCGTTCGAGGTCCAGTAAAACGGAGAGTAATTGGAAACCGTGAACGGCTTATATTCCTCCATCCGCTTCAAAATCTGCTGCTCGCCGATGTCTTTCTCATTCGGACTCGCAACCGCGTAACCTTGAGCTTCGGCGCTGGGCGCAGCCGTTGGGACCGGTAAAGCGCCCTGGCCCAGCAACTGCGCGCGGTTCTGCGCCGAGCCGGGCGGTGCCTGACCTTGCGTTGGCTGACCCGCGATAATCAGCGCCGCTGCACATATGAACAGCGGGCGTCCCAGAGGAATTTTCGAGAAATTTTGCGAGCTGATCAAAGTTGGGGTGTTTGTGAGGCTTTGGAATTTCCTGGTCAAGCAGAATTTGTTAATCTCGAGATCAATTCGACCTGATGATTTAACGGCGGCGCATATGCAGCTAAATGAAATTTCAAAATCCCGTATTAGAGGTATAATGCGCGCGTGCATTGGCTTGGTCGCTATCGGCTTTTGATCCTGGCGTCGATCTGCGTTTTTTGGACAGGCCTGATTTTTCTCGGTCATTTCTTCCCGATGACGCCGTTTCTTTCGGCGCCGTGGAGAGGCGAACAGAGTTTCGAGGATCTCCTTCGGAAAGAGGGCCGAAAGACTGCAACGCGTAACGATTTTGTTTTTCTGGGACTAGACCAAAGCACATTGCAATTGCCGCCATTGACGCCCGACGAAATCGCGAATAACCGCGCGTTTCAGGTGATGACCGAGCAGCCATTCCCGTGGTCACGCGAAATCTGGGCGCTCCTACTCGATCGTCTCTTTGGGGCGGGTGCGCGCATGGTGATGTTCGACGTGATGTTTGACCAGCAGAAAGAGGGCGATCCAGCGTTTCATGCCGTGCTCGACCGCTATCGCGACAAAGTAGTAATCGCCGCCAATTTCGATATGGAAAACGCTGCGCAGGCCGTTACGCCAAACGATGCGTTGATTCTGCCGCCGCAGCTCCAGGATGATCGCGTAGGGTTCGTGAATTTCTGGGGGGATCCTATCGACGGAAAAGTCCGCGCTGTGGCTTATCGCGTGACTAATCGGCAACTGGCCGGGTTGCCGCCGCATCCGAGCCAGGAGATTTATGAATCTCTTTCCGCGCGGGCCCTAACGAAAATCGGTCATGCTAGTGACGTCCCGCAGGATTTTAATGGCCATATGATTCGCTTTAGTGCGGTCGACGCATACGAACCCCGTCCACTCTACGAAGTGTTCGATCCAAAATTTTGGCATGCCAATTACTCTGATGGCGCGTTTTTCAAAAACAAAATAGTAATGGTGGGGGCGTCCGCACAGATATTGCACGACGTGGTCGATACACCAATCAGCCCAACCACATTGGGGCCGGGGCTTCATCTACAGGTAATGGCCGCAGCGCTTGGTCACGAGTTTTTGCGGCCCACGCCGCCGAAAGTTTCCCTGACACTCGTGGGCGCGGCAGGGCTTGTGGCGTGGTCGCTTGTTGCCTTCTTGCGCAGGCCGTTGCTTTGCGTTGGGGCACTCGGTGTACTTACGGCCACATATCTTGGAACGGCGCGATTGTTTTATGATAAGACCGGACTGCTGCTGCTTACCGTTCCCGTCCTGGCCGCTCTACTGCTAAGCGGTTCATTTTCACTCGGTTTCGAATATGCCATTGAACGGCTGGAGAAATTGCGCACCCGGCGGACCCTGGAACGGTACGTCTCGAAAAATTTGGTCCGGGAAATTCTGGAAAACCCGGACAGCTACTACAGCTCGCTCCGCGGCGTGCGCGTGCCGGTGACGATTCTGTTCTCGGATTTGATTGGTTTTACCACGTTGGCGGAAAAAGCCGACCCAGAGGCGTTAGTTGCGCAGCTCAACGAGCATCTCAGCCGGATGACCTCGGTCATCTTCGGCAACGGGGGCACGCTCGATAAATTCATAGGTGACGCGATCATGGCCGTGTGGGGTAACGTGCGCAGTCTTGGGATGGCGCAAGACGCAAAAAATTGCGCACACGCGGCGTTGGGGATGCGCCGAGAGTTGCGAAAGCTCAACGAAAAATGGCGCGGCGAAGGCCGCATGGGCCTTGGCATGGCCATCGGCATCAATCAGGGCGAAGTGATCGTTGGCAATGTTGGCTCGCAAGAGCGAATGGATCCGACTGTGATCGGCGACGCGGTGAACCTGGCATCACGTCTGGAGGGTCTCACTCGGGTCTATGGGCTCGATATTCTGGTTGGTGCCTCTGCGGCTGAGCTGGTGCGAGACGAGGTTTATCTGCGCTCCGTGGCCCGTGTCCAGGTGAAAGGCAAAATCAAACCCGCGGACGTTTTTACTTTCGTCGGTTCACACGACGAAAAGCTCGATCCGGAGTTTCTGAAATGGCTTGAAACTTACGAAGAGGGACTGGAGAAATTTCGCGTTCGCGATTTTACTGAGGCGAAGATCCTGTTCTCACGTTTCCTGGAATTTTATCCGGACGATCTGCTGGCCAAGATGTATCTGGAGCGCGCGCTCGAATACGAAGAAGCACCACCCGACGAAGCCTGGGAGGCGGTGGAAGTGTTCGAGAAAAAGTGACGACCGCGATTCACGACCTGTCATCGTGAGTCGGACAGGCCGGCCCTCGCAGTGCTCGGGAATGACAGGCGCTCGTTGTCACCCTGAGATCCGCGGAATCCGTGGTTTCTTTTTCCGGCGGCTGACGTAGAAGAGTGGCGTGAAACAACCGCCGAAGAAATTTCATTTCCTCGGAATTTGCGGCACCGCCATGGCGTCGGTGGCGGCTGCACTGCAAGAGCGCGGTTTTAAAGTCACTGGTTCGGACGAAAATGTTTACCCGCCGATGTCAAACTTTCTGCAAGAGAAGGGCATCACGACAAAAGAAGGCTATCACGCAGAGAATATTCCCGCCGATGCCGATGTGGTCGTGATCGGCAATGCGATGAAGCGCGGCAACCCGGAGGTGGAAGCCGTGCTAAACCGAAAATTGTTTTATCTCTCGTTGCCCGAAGTGCTGAAAAATTACTTTTTGAGGGGACGCCATAACCTAGTCGTCACAGGGACGCATGGCAAAACAACCACCACGGCGTTGCTTGCCTGGATCATGGAGAAGGTCGGCCGCAACCCCGGTTACCTCATTGCCGGACTGCCGAAAAATTTTGGTCAGGGGGCGCGTCTGAACGATTCCAAATATTTCGTGATTGAAGGCGACGAGTACGACACTGCGTTTTTCGACAAGCGTTCAAAATTCATTCATTATCTGCCGGAACTGCTGATCGTAAACAACATCGAGTTTGATCATGCGGACATCTTCAAGGATCTCGATGAAGTCAAGCTAAGCTTTAGGCGTTTGCTCAACATCGTTCCTCAGAACGGGATGGTGCTCTTGAATGGTGATGATCCAAATTGCGTAGAAGTCGCAAAAGATTGCCTCGCGCAGATGGTCGAGGTCGGCTTCTCCAAAAATTGCGCGCAGCGAATCCGGGAGGTCGCTTACTCGTCCGCGGGGTCCAGCTTCAAGCTCGGAGAAGAAACTTTCGAAATTCCGCTAATCGGCGAATTCAATGTCCGTAACGCTGCGATGGCTGTGATGGCGTCGCGCTTTTATGACGTACCTACGGCGAGAATCAACAGCGCGTTGAAGAGTTTTGCCGGTGTTGCCCGGCGGCTGGAAGTTCGTGGCGAAGTGCGGGGCGTGAAGGTGATTGACGATTTTGGCCACCATCCCACCGCAGTCGCCCACACATTGGAGGCGCTCCGGCAC
>JBGPNR010000052.1:0-9427 GCA_041487635.1 Candidatus Udaeobacter sp.
ACCGCGCAAGATTCCGTACGCAAATCGGATTCGTTCGTTTGCCGCGTGTTGCGGCACGCATTTGTTTTTCGAGGACACTAAGGATTCCGATATGATCGATGTGACAATCGCGTCGCTGGACGATCCGACACCGTTTACGCCACAGAAGGCGATCTTCCTCGAAGACAAATTGCCCTGGGTGGTGATCGACGAATCAATCCCGTCGTTCCAGAAAACCCCGAAGAAGGTTTAACCACGAATGGACACGAATAGAGACGAATTTTGGGGAACGGGAATTGGAATCACGGATTTCGCGGATGGCATGGATTTGAGGTCGTTCTGAGATCGGCGGTGCGCTACAGCAAGACGATTGCTATCATTAGGGTCGATTCGTGGTCTCACTGCCGCCGCGAATCTGCCTGATCTTGGCAGGCAGGACCTTATTTTCTTCTTCGAGGTCCTTGCGAGCTTGTTGGCGGGCGGCCTTCGCCTCCTTCTTGTAGCTGTCAGTGAGGTGCGACTCCAGCAGGGTCCACCAGCCGTAGTTGAGCTGGGTCCATTCCTTCCGGCAGAGCATGGCCCGCGCCTCGGGGATGTAGCCGTCCGTGACGAGGGAGTTCTGCAAACGTTGCGGGTCGCTCCCGACGCCGCAGCAGAGGAAGTTGTACACCCGCTGGAGGATGACGGGATGGTCGCTGGAGAAATCTTCGAGAGTCAGGTTGGGCCTCTTGCTGCCCATGGCGTCGAAGAGCACCGCGCCCCCGAGGGCAGCGTTCGGCCCAGTGTCCTTATCGTTAACGGTGAAGAAGGTCGCGAAGCCGTCGGCGGAATCCTCCTCCAAGCCCGTGAGCGGGAGGTTCAGCTGGTGAATGAGAGCGTGACCCAGCTCGTGGCCGAGGATGAACTGGTTGCCCCACACGTTCAGGACGTCAGCTGTGAAGTTCTCTTGCGAGATGGCCCTCGGGGGACCCTTGCTGGCGATGACCTCAGGGAGGAACTCACTGAGGACATCGTGGGTCGTTTTCGAGAAGGCCGCCGGCCACCAGATCCTCCGACCGTCCACTTCGGTGGTCGGGTCGTCGATGCCCTTGGAAAGCTTGTCAGTCACGACGACTTGGAGGTCGTGGGGTAGCGCCACTGCCTTCGTCAGGCGGTCCGCCATTCGTTCGAACACGCCCGAGTCCCTAATCTTCTTTATCGCGTCCCGGTTCTCGGGCTGGATGGCGTCGTCCTGGTAGACGATCGTTACCCGCCTCTTGCCCTTGGCTTGGGCGGGTGTGGAGTCATCGTCACCGGAGCACGGCGTGCCGACGAGTACCGAGAGGAGCACAGAGGCGACGAAAGCGACGCTCCGCCGCAGTCGCATGGCATGCGAAGGATGATTCTGGCCCCGATTGATGAAGGAGTGTTCGGTCAAACGCACGAAGGCAGTCTGATTTAAAGCACTCCAGGATAGCAACTCTCTTTCGCGCGAACACGTGCCCGATAAAATCGCACTTGATATATGTCAGACAAAATCGGCTATGGCTTCACCCCTTCGATCGTAGCCGAAACCAAATAGTCTTCGATCCGTTTACCCGGAAGCCATTCTCGAATGAACGAACGTGATGCGTCCTTCGGCGCGATTTTGATTTCTTTGAAGCCTGCCTTCTGCAACATCTGCTCCAGTTCGACGATCTGCGAAGCGCCGGCGATACAGCCCGTGTAAGCTGCCCAATCGGCTTTGATCTCCTCAGGCAGCGGCGCCGTCGCAACGATATCGGCAACAGCGAGCCGTCCGCCTGATCTCAGCACGCGGAACGCTTCGTTGAACACGCGTTGCTTCTCAGGAGAGAGATTGATTACACAATTGGAAATGACTACATCGACGCTCTTGTCCGCCAGCGGCAGCGCTTCGATTTCACCAAGCCGGAACTCAACGTTTGTGAATCCGTTCCTTTGCGCGTTTTCGCGGGCTTTCGTTTGCATCTCTTGCGTCATATCCACGCCTATTACCCTTCCGGTTTTTCCGACAGCACGAGCGGCAAGAAAACAATCGAAGCCAGCACCCGAACCAAGATCCAAAACGATTTGGCCTTTTTTGAGGGAAGCGATCGCGAGCGGATTTCCGCAGCCGAGTCCAAGATTGGCAGCTTCAGGTGCTGCCGCTGTATCCTCTGTGGAATAGCCAAGATCGATTGCGTCAGTCGACGTGCAGCAGGCATCGGCGCATGGCGATTCACCCGATGCACTGGCACCGTAACGCCGGCGAACTTCTTCTCTGACAGTCTCCGATGACGACTCAGTTGGCGTGGTTTCCATTGCTTTACGCATCGATAGTACACATTTCGTCACACCAGGTTTCGATTCGCGCTTGGATATCGTCACGAATTTTGCGCGTCCCCTCCAGGAACGGTCAAATACCTAAAGCGGACAACAGCGTGGAATATTTGCCTACAGACGCGGCAAGCTCCGGATGCGACGCTTCAAAATTTTCCACAGACTTTTTCAATTCGTGCAAAAGTCTGTGCGTGTGTTCCGGTTTTTTCTCCGGGCGAATCGTTTCGTGCGCCGAAGCTTCGACCAGCCGCGCGATGCTTTTTGCATCTTCGTGATGCGTCTCCGAAACCTTGGCGATCGCCGGCTTGAGCTTCGACAGTAGGTCCAGCAGCTCGGCCTTCCTGTCGGCCGGAATATTTTCGGCAGACTCAATAGCTGATTTGGTTTTCTCGATGTGCTCGTTAGTCATGTCTGAATAGCAGCCCCTGCATGTTCCCGCGCTTTCATCCTTGGATCGCGGGTCGAGCGATCCCCGTTACAGCGACAATCTTGTCCGCTTACGCACGCGATCAAGCCAAAAACAAAATCTCTGGAGAAACCGACAAGCCATTTTTTGAATTGAGAATCTGATCACGACTCTGTTTGCTGTCGATTACGCCGGTAGAAACCGCGTCGCCCCTGTAGAGGCAGCCGTGCCGGCTGCACAACCCTCGCTTAAATGCGGGACACCTGTGAGAATGGAACCAACTTCGGAATGATCCGGGCTTACTTTTCGTCCCAAGCGAGGCCTTCGGTTATCATCTTCACCTCGCTCCCGCCGCTCTCCGAGTTCACGAAAATTGTGAGCGCTGCATCTCCTCGTTTTCGCTTGAGTATTGAGGAAGCCGCCGTGACCAGATCGCTGCCTTCCTTGGTCCAACCCTGAGCCTTGAGATTCGCGGCCAATTCGGCACAAACGCTTTTCACGTTCGTCTTGCTCTTAAAATTAAGCTGCTCAACGAGCTGGTTATACTCGACGTCGGACGCATCTTTCGTGAGGGCCAAATCCTTGACATTGAGTTTATCCCCCGCCGGCTCGGGCGCGGCTTTTTCGCTGAGCTTGGTCGCCGACTCGTCCGTTGCATCCTTTTCGCGCTTTTCAGAATCGGCGACCTGAAATTCTTTTGGGATCTCTCCAAGCGGCGTTACAAACTTGAGATTGACCTCCCAGGTCTCGCCAAACACTTCGGCCTGGCCATCCGTAGCCAGTTCTCCCTGCACTTTGCCGTCCGCAAATTGGAAATTGTTTGTCTTAATCTGGCCAATCGAGCTGAAGCCCTGCTTCTGATGCGCGGTGTGGACCACCTGGCAGCCAAAGATGTCGCCGTCTTCATGGAGCGAAATGATCAATGCGCTCCCAAACTTACCGAACCCAGCATCAAAGTCGGGCTTTTTATCTTTGGAATGATCCTTTTCAGTGAACACCAGCACCATACTTGGCTGATTGCTAAATGGTTCGCGCCAATGTGCCGACACGTGAGCCAGCTTCGCCTCTTTACCGTTCCCCTTAAAGACGCCTGTTACCGACGGCTTCACGTTGGCGGCCGGGCCCGGCTTCTTGGCGACAGTGGCCGGCACCGATTCCCCGGCGCGGAGCAGCGCCACATCGAAACGAACGTCAAAGCCGGCGGAAAACATTTCTTCGGTCTCATTCGGCTGGCTCGCTTTGCCATTTACCCGGCCGTCCTGAACCTTTAGTTCCCCGGTCGCATTACCGAGACGCCTGCCCAACGACGTGCCACCTGCAGCAGCGCTCCAGAACTTGAGCTGCCCCGTCTTCGCAAAATCCAACTTGAGGAATGGCCGCTTAAAATCAGCGAAGCCGCTGTCTTTTTCCTTTTCGATCGCCTCCTTGAGCTTCTCTCCGGGAATCGCCTGACCGCTCAAAACCACCGCGATCACTTCCTCTTCATTGACCGTGGTCTCGTAGGCCAGCGCGTGCGTCAGCGGATAGTTCTTACCTTGAAGCATCATCGTCCCCTCGGCTGCCTTTGCCGGCTTAGCTCCCTCTTGCGCAAAAAGCGTCGCGGTACTGCCAATGACAACCAGCGCCGTAAGTAAACCTATGAATGTTTTAGCCATAATAGTTGCTTTTTGTGCGGGGGGTAAATCGATCAAAGCTGCTGGCTGCTCGTAGACATTTGAGCAGCAAAAAAATCAAGTGCCAAGCACGAAGTCGCGAATAATAACCAGACGGGAGGCGATCGTTGATAGTAAGGTCTGATCTCTTATCGCATCTGTCTCTGTGTTCAAAGATGCGAGGAGCAGGTGGTCTGAGTCCCGCAGGCAGCGATCAGCTTAGAGGCAGACTTTCGGGACGCCACGCACTCTTAATTGGCCTTCAACCAGTTCACTTTCATGAGTTGACTGGTTTCCAGAGTGGGAACCGATAGCGACGCGTTGTTGTTACCAACCATGGTGACCGCCATTCCAGAGCCGAGATCGATGATGGTAAAAGGAGCGCCGGTCAAACCAGCCATGCCTTCGTCAAAGTAAACGGCTTTCGTGTCTGTAAGATTAGCGACCGACCCATTGACGGTAGGACGCTCAACGATCCATTCGGCCGAATTTCCAACCAGCGTCGTCCCGCGCGGTGCGGTGATGCTAAACGAAGTGCTGACTCCGCTGCTTTGGTTGGTGAGGTAAACCGTGGCCGTGGTTGTGGAGTTCACACAGATCAAGCAATACATAATATCGCCGGCCGAAACAGGAAGGTTTGTGATCGCGACTTCACCGGCCGGAAACCACTCCCACCAGGGCATAGACTTGTGTAAATGAGAAGATGCCCAGGTCGACTTTCTCCGTCTCAGTTCCGGCCTGAAGCACGTCAGCCGAACCCCAGCCATCGATACCGACCCATTCCGACGCGTAGTAACTTCCGAATCCCGGCGCGTGTGGATTCGGGACGGTCCACTGCCCCGCCACCCAGCCAAAGGTGCGCCTTGCCGAAGGAAACGCGACACTGCCAGACCAGTTCGAGCTGGTAGCATTTGCGATCCCACGCGATACGCTCACCCTTGCCCGCGAGCGGCCAGGCCTGAGAGCGGGACCGTGCGACTTGCCTGGCACTTCACGAAAGGTCGGTGTGATCCACGTACGCGGGCGGGATAACATTTTGTCCCATAACTGTCGCAACTTGGGTTCTTTTTTGGCGTCGGGTCGAGTAGGAAAGCCGTGATATCGTAAGGAAGACGGCGACGCTGTGAGTGGGTTGAATCCTGCTGGCGGTGGCTCGTAGGTACGGATGCGAAAGCCCTTCGAAGTTGTCGTTATGCGCTGGGTCTTGGCGGTCTTCCTGGATGAGCGTTTCGTTGCCATAACTTCCTGCTTAAGTGTCTGTCAGTTGGGTATCGATCATTGACTCTTGTCCACATGTCAGGACGCACTGGTCGCGATAACCTGCCGATTGGTTCACGCGATCCTACGGCGAGAACTATAGCAATGAAATCTTGCCAGCCGACTCGTGTCAAGACAATTTGAAGTCTCCTCGAGTCCTCCTCTCCGTGGAAGCCCGGTCCTATTGCTGTGCGATTTCCCTTGTGCTTGCATAGAATCTGAGCGCGGGCACTGTCAGCCATGCAAAAAATCATCCCATTTCTCATTAAGGATGAATTAAGAAGGACGAAGGAAGAAGGTCAGCCGACACCGCCGGCGTTACAGCGGTCATTCGCGTTCATTCATATCGATGCGTAGTTAAAGACGAATTTATGGAGTTCACTGGTGGATGCGTTTGCGGCGGGACACGATACGTGTTGAAGAGTCGGCCGGTTGCCTTGGTCGATTGTCATTGCATCGATTGCCGGCGAAGCGCCGGCGCGCCTTATGTGCAGTGGGGATCAGTGCCGCGTGCAGATTTTGTCGTAACACGAGGTGAACCGCGCAAGATTGCGCATGCGAATCGGATTCGTTCGTTTGCTGCATGCTGCGGCACGCATCTGTTTTTCGAGGACAGCAAAGACTCCAAGATGATCGACGTGACAATCGCGTCGCTCGATGATCCGACGCCGTTTGCGCCGGCGAAAGTGATCTTTCTCGAAGATAAATTGCCGTGGGTTGTCATCGACAAGTCGCTTCCATCGTTCCCGAAAACCCCGAAGACTGAGTAACCACGAATAGACACGAATCATTTGGACGTACCTAGGTACGCGCAGAGCTTGTCGTACAAGGCGAGCTGAATACGACGATCTTCCTCGTTAATCTCATGTGCCTTAAGTTGGTCGGGAGACATGTGGCTGAGGGCATCGCGGAGTGTTTCGACGCGGTGCAGCAACTCTTCGCGGCTGCCGTGAAGGAGATATCCAGGAGGAATGGTGCTCGCGAAGGAGTTTGCAAAGGCGACAACCTTGACACCAGGCCGTAGTTGATACTGGGGGCCGCCTTCTAACATCGGGGTTTTATCGTCAAAACTCGAATATTCGAGCGTGGCTTCGCGAGGGTTCGTGCCAGTACTTCGCACCACCGCTGACACGTCCACAACTGCCCGCGCTTTGATGTCGAACTTCGTTCGTGTCAAAAGCTGCACTTCTTTAACAGAGCCAACGTAAACGACAGTCGCCTTTCTCCGGACAGCTTCGATAAAGCTGCGCATATTTGCGGCCGCCAGCTGGCTCGGATCAGTCGATATGAAGAGGAATGCCGAGACTAGTACAAGTGGTGCGAAAGTTTTTCTCCCCATGCAAGCTCAAAGAACTGTAACCACGAACGGACACGAATTCACACGAATCTTCGAACGGCTTTGCATCCACTACGCCGATTCAGGGCACTCTTCCAGATCGTCAGGGGTTTTTGATCCGTGAAGATCTGTGTGATGGATTCGGCTTTGCTCACCACGACGTCTGTGGCTATGACATTTGAATTTGTGTTCATTCGTGTCGATTCGTGGTTAAGCGTTCGTCATCAGAAATGTCATTTGATCTCCAACCACATCTCGCAGGTGAGCTTGTCGAGCTTCGTCCGCTCAAGGCTGAAGATTGGGACGATCTGTTCGCGGTCGCGTCCGATGCGCTGATCTGGGAACAGCACCCCGAGAGCGATCGCTACAAGGAAGATGTGTTCAGAATTTTTTTCAAAGACGCTCTGGAATCCGGCGGCGCGTTTGTCGTCATCGATAACGACAATCAGCAAATCATCGGGTCGACGCGATTTTACGGTTACGATCCGGAAAAATCGGAGATCGAGATTGGATGGACATTTCTGGCGCGAAAGTATTGGGGCGGACGTCACAACCAGGAAATGAAACGACTAATGCTGGCGCACGCGTTCAAGTTTGTGGAGAACGTGGTGTTTTACGTCGGAGAGAAGAACATCCCCTCGCAAAAGGCGATGGAAAAGATCGGCGCGATCAAGATTGGAATGGCGACGCGGGCGTACGGAAATCATCCGCCGACTCGCAACGTGAAATACCTGATAAACAAACCGTAAGAAACTTGCGAGGGTGGGCCGGCGGTCGCCGACCGCTGCTACAGCGTGAACCCTAACGGCTACTCATTGTTGTATTCGCCGCGCCATCCGGTATCGCCGTATTCGTCCTGGTTGCCCGCGCCGTACTCGTCGTCTTGGTCGCGGTGAACCTTCTTCCATTTCACTTTCCATTTGCCGTGCTTGAACTTCGTGACGGGCACCCAAGTTTGGTACGCACGAGGTGCCGGCTCAAGGTACGCCAGATTTTCATTTGATAACCCAAGCGCGTTGAGGGTAGTCGTATCAAGGCGACCGGTCGGCGGAAGTCCCGATTGAAATTGGAATGCGCGCAAAGCGAACGCTGTCCGCCGTCCAGGCCTGCCATCAACCCGGCCTCGGTAATATCCGCGACTCATCAGTTGACGCTGCACTTCCGCAACGGCGGCACGCGCACTAATCCGGCGCGGGGCCGACTGATTGGGGGCACCGGCAAAATGCGGATTTTCCTCGAGCCGGCGATCTGGTTCGCTTGACGAGGCCGGCGAGGAATTCTGTGCGACCTGGGAGTTGTCTGCCGGGCGAGGGAGATTGGACTGCGTGACGGCAGGTTTTGAAGCTGGTTGCGATGACGCGGCTTGATTCGAATTCACGTGGAGCGAGCGAAGTGTTTCTGGATTGATCTCGCCAGTGACTTGTAACCCATTGCGAATTTGATAACGCCTTATCGCGGCCGCGGTCTCGGCGCTTTTGTCACCAGTGACGTTACCGTAGTAAAAACCTTGGTCTTTGAGCGTTTGTTGCACCGACTGAATTGTTTGATCAGCGCGAACAAAACCCGCTACGCACACCGCGAGGAGAAGATGTGCAATTGCTCGTTTCATGGCTGGAGATTTCAAGAAGGTCACTCACTATGTCTTTCGTGCGCGCCCGTATCAGTGCGTGTGTCGGCGCCTGCACGGTTTGGACTGCAAAAAGATTTGCGATTTTCCGTTGACTTCGGGCACGGGTGCATTAGTTTGTCAGTTCCGCGAGACGCGGACCGGCCCATGCGTGGAGCCGGTGTTCTTCCGGGCTCAGGGCGGAGCCGATCTTGGTCAGATTAGATGACGAGGGCGGGTTTTGCCTTGTACTGAAGGAAGCGGCGATCTTTGACAGTTTGGTCGCGGATTTCGTTGGAGAAATCCGTCGATGGAGATAGTCAGCAAACATTGAATTGTGCGTTATCTGTCGATTGTCTTTGAAATCAAAGATTTAGATCGGACGAACCCTGCGGAAGCGGGCCGGGATCACCGATTCCGGCTACAGCCGCAGGTAATGAAAGTCAGATCGCAAACTTTCGGTTTCCTCACGGGGAACCGAGCCGTTTTTAACGGAGAGTTTGATTCTGGCTCAGAACGAACGCTGGCGGCGTGGATAAGACATGCAAGTCGAGCGGGATTTCTTTTTGTAGCAATACAGAGAGAAGTCTAGCGGCGAACGGGTGCTTAACACGTGGGCAACCTGCCGAGAAGTGGGGGATAGCTCGCCGAAAGGCGAATTAATACCGCATGTGATCAGAGTGGACATCCATTCAAAATCAAAGGTGGCGCAAGCTACCGCTTCTTGTGGGGCCCGCGGCCTATCAGCTAGTTGGTGAGGTAACGGCCCACCAAGGCTTTGACGGGTAGCTGGTCTGAGAGGACGACCAGCCACACTGGGACTGAGACACGGCCCAGACACCTACGGGTGGCAGCAGTCGAGAATTTTTGAC
>JBGPNR010000053.1:0-9281 GCA_041487635.1 Candidatus Udaeobacter sp.
GGAAACGCCTATTAGCTTGATCCTCATGGTTCATCATATCGTTCTCTACAGACTTAAGCCCGAGGTCACGCCCGCCCGCGTGGAGGATATGATGATGAACGCCCGGATGCAGCTTCTGAAAATTCCCGAGGTCCTTAGCATCAAATGCGGGAAACGGATCGACCCCGAATCGGACTGGCCATTCTTCATCGCCATCGATTTTGAGTCGATGGATAAGTACGCCATCTTTCGCGAAGACTCGATCTTCGTGAAGTTCAATGAAGAAGTCATTAAACCGAACACCGCGGATTCTCTGACGCTGGATTTCGAGATGGATCCCGGCAAAGACGTCCGGTTCTCGTAGAGTGGGAGAACGCTCAACGTCCAACTTCCAACGCCGAACGCAGAACCTCGATTCAGTTTGCCAAACTTCAATCCGCAATCCGCAATCGTAAGCCGTGCGACTTGGCTACCTCTATTCGCGCTACCCCGTCATCTCGCAGACGTTCTGCGATACGGAGATGCTGGCCTTGGAGCGGCTCGGCGTAGACTTGGAAATCGGATCGATCCATCCGCCATTCATGAGCCTTCGCCACGGGCACCGGGCGAATCTGCGCGCCGAAGTCCGCTACGGTCCGCCGCCGAGAATTGTGCGAACGATCGAGCAGCTTGCGCGTTGTGACGGCATTTGGCCCGCCGCTCTCGTCGCGGACCATGAGGCGCGATATGGCCCGGGTTTCAAGGCTAGGCAGCGCGCGCGCAACGCGCTCTTTTTCGCCGAGCAGTTCGTTCGCAGCGGGGTGGCGCATTTTCACGTGCATTTCGCCAGGCATGCCACCCACACCGGTCTTTTCATCAAGGCAATCAGCAAGATCGGCTTCAGCTTCACGGCGCATGCGCAGGACTTCATGGTTGATGTGGGCAGCGACGAACTGCTGCGCGAAATGTGCTGCGAAGCTGTATTCATCGTCGCAGTGAGCGACTATAGTCGCGAGTTGCTTCTCGAGAAATGCCCCGACGCTGCGGGGAAAATTTACCGCGTCTATAACGGCATCAATCTGCAAAAGTTCAATATTGCCTCGCCGCGCTCACGTGACATGCGGCCGCGCATCTTGAGCATCGGCCGATTAATCGAGTTTAAAGGCTTTCGCGATCTGATCGCCGCCTGCACCGAACTGAAGAAGCGCGGCAACGAATTTGAATGCGAAATCATCGGCGACGGTCCGTTGCGCGCTGTGCTTCAAAACGCAATCACCGCCGCTGGTCTTGACGGTATCGTTCGGCTGTCGGGAGCGCTGCCACAAGAAGAGGTCGCGCTCCGCCTGGCCGACTGCGATGTGTTTGCCCTTGCCTGTATCGTCGACAGCAAAGGCGCGAGCGACATTTTGCCGACGGTTATTCTGGAAGCCATGGCTGCCGCGCGACCGGTAGTCTCGACGCGACTCGCCGCCGTTCCGGAGATGGTCCGCGATCGCGAGAGCGGGCTACTCGTCGCCCAAGGGGATGTCGAGGGGCTTGCCAGTGCACTCGAGTCACTGCTGCGCGATCCGCAACTGCGAGCACGACTTGGTGCGGCAGGCAGGCGTAACGTCGAAGCAACATTTGATGTCGACAAAACCGCCGCGCAACTCCTGCAGCTTTTCGAAGCCGCCGAGGTCCCGCGAGCTCCGCTTCGCGCCAAGAGTCGACACCTGCAGCACTGCGGCCATCTCGTCTGGCAATGGCCGAATCCCAAATTGCCGGAGCTCGATCGCGAGATCGCGGCCCTCACAGGTGCACCGGTTCACGTCTGGCGTACAGGGTCAATTGCGCCCACTAGGGGATCTGAACGCCTCGTGCACGCGCTGGAATTCTTACCGGATGCGATGGTGGTCGAAGCCGGATGGCACGCGGATCGTGCGCGCGCGCATGAAATCGAGAGCTGGCGGCACGAACTTCCGCCGGAGTGCAACACAGCTGATTATCTCGAAGCTGCGCGTGTCGCGCTTTACCTTGCGCCAGAGCTCGCGCGCGCGGAAATCCGCCACGTCCACGCGGCGGACTCACGCGCCCTTCTCTGCGCGTGGATCTTGCAGCGTCTCGCGAAAGTCACGATCAGTGCGACGATTGAGTCGCGGCCGGCATTTGCATCAGACGTTTTGAAACGGCTGCTCGCGAGCTGCATCGGTGGCCGTGTTTCGGACCCGAAAATCCGCGCCGACCTTGACGACCGCTTCATCGCGGAGCCATCGTGCTGGCGGGCACGATTTGGCCTAGGCGCGGCACACGTCCGCAAGCAATTTCTGCAGCAATGGCGTGACCAGCTCGAGACGTGGAGCCGATGAAACAACGGAGTTTTTCGCCGTGCTCTTTTCCATCATAATTCCCGCCTATAAGGCACAGCATTTGCGCCAAGCAATTCAGTCCGTGCTTGCACAATCATGCGGTGACTATGAATTGTTAGTCGTTGACGATTGTTCCCCTCAGGAACTAAAGACCGAGTTAACGGATTTCCACGACCATCGTATCTGTTATCATCGAACTCCCCATAACTTGGGAGGAGAAGATCCAAGCCGAACGTGGAATTATGCTCTTCAATTGGCCAAAGGAGAGTTGATCATATTGCTTGGAGACGATGACGAGCTGGCGCCAAACTACTTGGAAGAAATGAAGCGACTCGTGGATCGGCATCCGGCTGCTTCAATTTATCGTGCGCGGTTACAACTGACGGATGAAAATGGAATCGTGGCGGATTACGGCTGGCCGTTGCCGGAAGTTGAAACGTGGGATGAGTTTCTATACTTTCGCCATCGACACGGACGATTACAGTCGACCAGCGAAATGGCAGTCCGCGCCACTAGCTTGCGAGAAATCGGCGGTTACCTTCCCATGCCTCTCGCCTTGGGAAGTGATGATCTCACTTGGCTGACATTAAGCGTTAATCATCCAATCGTCTCGACCAATCATACTTACGCGCGTTGGCGAAGGCACTCGCAAAGTATAAGCGGTGCGGTGTGGTCTGAGAAAAAGCAGAGACCGTATTTGAATGAATTGTATCGCAGAATCATTTTGTTTTTGAGCGAGCATAAGCCGTTAGCAATTAGCTCGGAATTGCTGGACAGGGTGATTCACGAACGGTATCAAAAAACCCTTCCCCCGCCGGCAAAAGTCGAGCCTAAACCTGGATTGGTTGTTTCCGCGAAAAGAGCCAAGGTTGCATTGCTTCCACCGATCGCTGCAAAACTGTTTCGAACGATTCGGAAATCTGTTAAATCGCCGTCGGAAAATAGGGAAGATGGCCGGAAATAGACTATTATTTTTGCGGGAGACTTGGTTTTGGATGGGATCAGTGAGCGGATTTGATCCTTTTATCTCGGCAGTCGAAGCCCTCCCCGGTGTTGCTTCAACTAGCGTTTGGGTTCCGGACAAAATTCCCCCGGTGGGATTGTGGGAACGAATCCATGGGAGATTGACGAGACCATCGTCTGCGCCACGCGCTCCTTCTCCATTTACAGCTCGCCGGCATGAATGGATAACGCACAGGGTTCTTTCCGCCATGTCTGCCTTTCGCGACGCCGTGGGCCTGCTGTCGGCAGGCGAGAATCAATATGGTGGCGTCTTTTCTAGCGCGGCTCCAGAAATCCGTTCACGGCTCGTGGTTTGTTTTCATCAACCACCTTCATGGTGGCGATTACATTGGCGAGATGTCAGTCTTCTGAACGGCTTAAAAGCAATTGTTTGTCTTTGTCAGGAGCAACAAAACTACTTTACTGCGCTATCTTCTACTCCTGTTATCATGCTTCGTCACGGCGTATTACACGATTTTTTTACGCCCGAATTCGATCAGCTGCCCGGAAGCCCGCGGTTGCTTTTTGTTGGACATTGGCTTCGCGATCTCGACGTATTGGAAATGGCGATGAATTTGATATGGCAAAGTCGTCCCGATATTGAATTGGACTGCCTAATCCCTATTCATGCCCGCGACCATCCAGTGTTGACTCGATTAGCAAGAAACTCACGGATCCATTGGCATTCAGGACTGTCTCCGGAACAAGTTCGTGAATTGTATCGGCAGGCAACTTTGTTATTTTTACCATTTATCGATGCTGCGGCAAACAATGGCATTGTCGAAGCATTAGCTTGTGGTTTGCCTATCGTATCGACCCGCGTCGGCGGCATTCCAGATTACGTTCCTGACGACTGTGGCCGCCTCTGTGCACCGGGCGATGCGAAAGATCATGCTTGCGCCGTAATTGACTTGATAAATAACAAAGAATTGCTTGATCGGAAAAAGCGTGCCTGCAGAAGGCATGCGGAGAGAACATTGAACTGGAAAGATTCGGCACAACTGTTCCACGATTTCTTGGCATCCCTAAAGTGATTTCGGTTAGTTTATATGCAAAATGATGCTGCAAATTGCGTCTTTGTCGCCGATTCTGGCAGGAATGGGCGAAATTGCTTTTGCGCTGGAGCCGCAGCGATCAAAAATCGAAAGCTTGTCCTGAGCGAGCAAAGCGAGTCGAATGAATTCAAAATCCAAGATGAAGAAGGCCATTCTTCTCGCCGGTGGTGCGGGAACACGTCTCTTTCCGCTGACAAAAATCGTCTGCAAACAGCTTCTGCCGATCTACGACAAACCTATGATTTGCTATCCGCTGGCGACTTTGATGCTCGGCGGTCTTCGCGAGGTGCTCATAATCTCGACGCCAAAAGATCTGCCGATGTTGCAAGATTATCTCGGCGATGGGGCGCAACTTGGTATTCGCATCGAGTACGCCGAGCAGCCGAAGCCCGAAGGCATTGCGCAGGCATTTTTAATCGGCTCGAAATTTATCGGCGACTCGGGCGCGTCGCTTATTCTTGGCGATAACATTTTCTATGGGAAACTCGATTTTTATCGCGATGCGCTCACTTTCGAGCGGGGCGCCTGCATTTTCGGCTATCAGGTTCGCGACCCCGAGCGCTATGGGGTGGTCGAGTTCGATGCGGACGGCAAAGCCATTAGCCTCGAAGAAAAACCCAAGCAACCGAAGAGCCATTTCGCTGTGCCCGGCCTTTACGTTTATGACGAGAGAGTCGTCGATCTTTGTCGCACACTGCGGCCATCGGCACGTGGCGAGCTTGAGATTACGGACCTGAATTTGCTTTATTTACAGCGCGGCGAGCTGCAGGTGAAGCTGCTCAGCCGCGGCATGGCCTGGCTCGACACTGGCACCACTAAAGCATTACTCGAGGCGAGTAATTACATCGCAACCGTCGAGCATCGGCAGGGTTTGAAAATCGCGTGCCTGGAGGAGGTCGCAATGCGCATGGGTTTCATTGCGCAATCGGATCTCGCAAAAATCATCGACCGATTACCGAAGAACGAATATCGGGACTATTTGCAAATGGTTTGCGACGAAGGGCCGGGTGCTGGGCTGGAGCCGGTAGGACAAGAGAATCACCAATCACCAACATCCAAGCTCCAGAGAAACTTCAATCACAAGCCATCACTCCTTGGCGGCGAGATCTACTTTGGAAGTTTGGAGATTTGAAGATTCTCTGGATGTTGGAGCTTGAGATTTGGAGCTTCTACTTCGGTTGCTCGCGCAGAAGATGGTTTGTGTCGGCGAGCAGTTTGGTCACCGCCTCTGGCCCGGTCGCATCGTAATAGCCGCGGATTTGACCGTGTCGATCCACCAGCACCATCCGCGTGCTGTGGACGGGAATTCCCTGAGTGTCGCTGCCATCTGAGACCGCAAGTTTAAAGCCGTCATGTGAAAGCTTGTAGATTGCAGATTTTGGTCCCGTGAGAAAATCCCACCGGCCCGGCTCAACCTGCAATCTCTGCGCGTAGCTTCGCAGGACCTGCGGTGTGTCTTTCTCCGGATCAACGCTGAACGACACGAGGCGCACATCGGTTTTTTCCAACGGTTTTTGCAGGTCGCTCATTCGGCTGCTGATCATCGGGCACGGCCCCGGACACATCGTGTAAATGAAATCGGCGATCCAGATTTTGCCGGCTAACTGTGGTGAACCAAACGGCTGCCCGTTCTGATTGGTCAGCTGAAATGAAGGGACCGAGCCGTAGGAAGAAACAGTGCGCTGCCGGAGCGCTTTTACTTCTAGCTGACGCAGCCAGAGCAATAGTCCCAGCGTAACGAGCGGAATTAGAATCAACGTTATCTTCCAGGCCATGCTGCTACGCGGCGGCATACGATCTGTAGTCACAAAAGTTGTGTTCATGATTTCGTCAGAACGAGCGCGGCGAGAAGCAATGGTAAATACGCGATCGAGGCGATGAACAGTAAACGCGCTGCGCTCGCATTGCGCATCCGTAGAAAGCGCATCGCAACGGCAGTGAACATACCGCCGAGCAAAAGCTCGACTCCGAGATAGACAAAATTGGCGATTCCAAGAAAGGCAGGCAAACCCGCTATCACCAGGAGCAGGATGCAGAAAAAGACACTTTGGCTTGCACTACGTTCGCCGCTGCGGTCATCGCTCGAAATCATGCGGAAGCCGGCCCGGGAATAGTCTTCGCGGTACATCCACGCGATGGCGAAGAAATGCGGCAACTGCCACAAAAAAACTATGGCGAAGAGACTCCATGCACCCGCGCCGATGCTTCCGCGCGCAGCCGCCCAGCCTATGATGGGGGGAATCGCGCCCGGGATGGCGCCGACCGCGGTGGTCGCGGTGCTGGCGCGCGTGAGCGGAGTGTAAGCAAGAATGTAAATCGCGATCGTTATGGCTGCCAGCGCTGCGCTTAGCGCATTGCAAACAATCGCCAGATATCCAACTCCGAAAACCGATAGCGCGATGCCAAGGATGAATGCTTGCAGCGGCCGCATTCGACCCGCCGGAATCGGGCGTGTTCTCGTGCGTCGCATCAGCGCGTCGGCTCTGCGTTCCCACCATTGATTGAGCGCCGCTGCGCCTGCTGCCGCCGCGGCTGTCCCGAAGACGACATGGAACAGCGCCATGTAATTGATCGGTGATTGCGATCCGAGATAAAAACCAACGGCGGTCGTGAGCAGAACAAGCAGCGTCAATCGCGCCTTCACCAACTCGGCGAGATCGCCAACGACACTATTGCGCGATGCAGCAAGATTCGGATTTTCAAGCGCGGCCGTTTTCATGCGGGGACATGCCTCGGCGCGCCCGGTCCGGCGGCTGCCGCACGCCCAAGCGCTCTTTGTGAAATTCGCCAGCAAATCGCCGAAATGCTCACGCCAAAAGATAGCATGACGGCGCCGAGGGCGACATGCGCCGTCGCCACATCGGCTGCTTTGTTGCTCCAGATTGTCCATGCACCAAGCGCAATCTGGCAACCGACCAGCGTGACCCAAAAAATCGACAATCGCTTCATCGCAGCAAAACCTGGCGCATCTCTCCGGACGCGAATACAAAACGCGATCACGGCAATGGCAATCATGAGCGCCAGGAATCGGTGCGCCATTTGCAACCAGATTTGAAATGCAGTCACATTCGATAAACCGCGGGTGTCGCGCCACGCGTTGATTTTTGCAAGCGCGGCCGCGCCCGTGTCCGGTATCCACGCACCGTTCGCCGTTGGAAAATCGAGAATTGCCAAGTCGCGATGTTGATGGCGCATCGTCGCTCCCAGAGCGAGCTGAACGTAAATTGCAATCGTGATAGCAATCGCGAGGCTTTTAAGTGGCGGAAATTCTTTGAGATTGACAGTCGCGTTGGAGATTGCTCGCCAAAAACTTGTCGTAACGAGCGCGATGAACACCAGCAGCCCGAGAAATGCTTGCGCGATGCAGGCGTGAAAGATTCCGATTTCATCTTTCATCATGGTGACGCGAAGACCACCAAGAATTCCCTGCAAAATCACTCCGCCAAGCGCGATCACGCCCAGATTGCGCACCCATTGCCGATCTTCGCTAAGCCAGAGCCACACAGCGAGAATGATCGTGAGAAATCCCACGACGGACCCCATCAAGCGATGCGTGTGCTCAAATAAAATTCCGCCGACCCACTTTGAGACGGGAAACAAAAACATGTTGTAGCCGAACGTCGTCGGCCAGTCGGGCACGGCGAGACCGACGTTTTTACTGGTCACCATTCCGCCACTGCAAATGAGCAAAATTGTCATAACGCACGTGAGCCACGCGAAACGGTTCAGCCATCTGGTAGAAATTGCCGAAGGCATTCGAGATCAGACTAACCGCGGATTACGCAGATTTCGCGGATCAATTTTCTGTAGCCGTCGCCCTGTGGGCGACGTGCGCGCTTCGCAGCGAAGCGGCTACAGCTGAGGACTGGGCGAACTGCCAGGTTGAGCCGGATTCTGTTGCGACTGCTGCGGCGCTCCTCCCGGTGGATGCGGCTGCTCGCCCGGGTTTGGCGGTTTAGCCGCACCGGGTGGCGGAATGGTACCGGGCGTCGGACCAATCGGCGGTTCGCCGGCCGGACGCTGCGTCGATGGAGGTGATGCCGTTTGTGTTCCGGAAAGTTCGGCGCGCTCCTTGAGCCATGCCTGGTAATCCTGCGGCGTATCGACCACGAGCGTCCCTTTCATTCCGTAATGGCCGAGACCGCAAAGCTGAGCGCAAATCACTTCGTAGCTCCCGGTTTTAACCGGCGTAAACCAAATTGGAATAAGCGAGCCTGGGATCGCATCCCCCGCGATGCGCATAGCCGGCAAAAAGTAATCGTGGATTACGTCCTTGGAGGACAGTTCAGCGACTATCGGACGATTCACTGGGACATGAAGTTCACCACTGGTCACGATGTCGTCCTTACCAGCGGGATCATTCGGATCGAGTCCCAGCGGATTTGAATTGCTCACAAAACCGACATCGCGCCGCCCAAACTGCCCGTCCGGCCCAGGCAGGTGATAATTGAAATTGAACTGCTGCGCCACCACGTGAACGACGAGCGCGTCTTTGCCTGGGGGAAACTGATTCACGCGTCTTGCCCAAAGCGGAATAGCAAAGCCGAGGAGGAGCACCGCTTCGATCAGTACGACGGAGAATTCCAGATGCGTTGAAATGCCACTCCTCACGCCCAAGTGATCAGCGCCAGGGTGAACTCGTTTCCGGAAACGAATCAGAACAAAAATAAAAAACGAAGACCAACCAATAAACAGCGCGGCCATGAACCAGTGACAAAATTCGAGGATGTGATCGATCTGATATCCATGCGAGGAGGCGTTCGGTGGCTGGCCTAGGAATTCATTGATCAGCGCCAGGCTATTCATATTTACTCAGATCTTCTTCGGCGAGCTCCTGGTGGGGTTCGGTGGGCATGCGACCGTGCCGCCACAGATGAAAACTGAACGCGCCGATCCCACCCATCACAGACAGGACTGCGCC
>JBGPNR010000054.1:0-9257 GCA_041487635.1 Candidatus Udaeobacter sp.
CGACAGATTGTAGAAACTCTTCATCCGCTCGAACTCGGCGTCGCTCCCAGTCAGCTCGACAATTGATTTGCGGCTGACCTCTTCATCGAGGTTGCTCAAAATCAGTGCGCCATGCTGGCCATGGCTCACGTTCGGCGTACACGAGGCAATCGCGCGTCTGCGCAGTTCAAGGTTCAGGCCGAGATCGCGGATGATTTTCTGCGGAAATAAACTCACCAGATAGGCATATCTGGAGAGATGCGCGTCAAAATCGGGGAACACGCGTTGCGAGGTGGTCGCCCCGCCGATGTAATCATTTTTCTCCAGCAGCAGCACGCTCAACCCAGCCCGTCCCAGATAAGACGCGGCCACGAGCCCATTGTGACCGGCGCCCAAAATCACAACATCATACTTGGTTTGCATGCTCTTGTTTTACCGCTGTTTTTGCTCGCTTGCCACGCCGAAGCCTTGGCGAAGGCGGGTGCTCATGCTCGTAATCGAAATCAGATACGGAACCTCCAAACGTCCAACGTTCAACGTCCAACGCTCAACGTCCAATTCAGAAATGCACGTAACGCAAAGGGCCTCGCGTGTGCCTGCTCCGCCCAGGTTGCCATAAAATATCTTCAGGATTGTGCGTTGGACGTTGGGCGTTGAACGTTTGCTGCAATACGACGCGGCCCCAACACGAACGCATCTTTCTTGTCCGCCCGCTAACCTGGCATTCAGTTGTCAGCTTTTGGAGCTGACGTCGAGAACGACGCGGAAGCGCGCCTTACCGCTCATCATGCGGTCGTAAGCTTCGGCAGCTCGTTCCAGCGGAAAAACTTCGTTCATCGAGTGTACGGCGTTTAAAGTGCTAAAGCTCAGCGTGTCTTGCGAATCGATCGAAGTTCCCGAGTACCAACCTTCGACTGAGCGGCGGCCGCTGATGAGCAGAATTGGATCAACGGAAAGCGGGCCAGCTGCGCCGATCACCATGAGCACGCCGTTGGGCGCAAGTCCGCCGAGCACTGCCGCCATCGCGTCGGCATTCGTTACGGTCGCGATCACAACGTTCGCGCCGCCGAGCTTGTTCAGTTCCGCCGCTGGATCCGATGCGCGGCTGTCGATGTAGTGGTGTGCGCCAAGTTGTTTGGCGAATGCTTCCTTGTCTTTTCCGCGGGCGATCGCCACGGTTTTGAATCCCATCTTCGCGGCGAACTGCACGCCCAGATGACCAAGCCCGCCGATCCCCAGCACCGCGACAACATCGCCGCCTCGGGCGCCACTGTTTCGCAGTGCGTTGAAAGTCGTCACGCCCGCGCACATGAGTGGCGCGCCATCAGCGGCAGAGAGTTCGTCAGGCACGCGTGCCAGCGCCTCCGCCGGCGCAAGCATGTATTCGGCGTAGCCGCCATCGAAGGAGATGCCGGTCGTCAACAGCGCGACCTCGCATGCAAAGAATTCGCCGCGCCGGCAATGGTCGCAATAACCACAATTCCCGCCATGCCAACCGACCCCGACCCGCTGACCAGGTTTCCATGGCTTCACTCGTTCGCCCAAGGCATCCACAACTCCAATCACTTCATGTCCTGGCACGCGCGGATATTGAATGCCGGGCCAGAGTCCTTCTTTGATTAATGAATCACTGTGACAAATGCCGCACGCCTCGACCTTGACGCGCACCCATCCGGGTTGCGGCTCGGGAATATCTCGTTCAACCAATTCTAACGGTCCGCCAGCGCGCGGCACCTGAACAGTACGCATTTTGGTCGCCATACGTTATCTGTCGCGCCGAAGGCAGCCGCGTCAACTAAGCGCATCGATTCCATTCTGAATTGGACGTTGAATGTTGAGCGTTGAGTGTTGAGCGTTGAGCGTTTCTGAAAATGAAATCCATTGTGCTCCCGGATGACGAGCGCGTTCCGGTGCTTGGTCAAGGCACGTGGCGCATGGGCGAGAGCAAACGCGCGCACGCGGATGAAGTCGCGACGCTGCGTTTGGGAATCGAGCTCGGGATGACGTTAATCGACACCGCCGAGATGTACGGCGAAGGCGGCGCGGAAAAGGTAGTCGCCGACGCAATCGAAGGTCGGTGCGACCGCGTGTTTATCGTCACGAAAGTGTATCCCCATAATGCGTCGCACACGGAGTTGCCCAAGGCGTGCGAGCGCAGCCTCAAGCGTCTCCGCATCGAAACGATCGATCTTTACCTGTTGCACTGGCGCGAAAAGACGCCGCCGCTCGAAGAGACAGTAGAAACATTCGAGAAGCTTCGCACAGCCGGAAAAATCAAACGCTGGGGCGTTTCGAACTTTGACGTCGATGATATGGAAGAATTGTTCGCGATTGAGAACGGCCGCAATTGCGCCACCAATCAGGTGCTCTACAACCTCGAAAATCGCGAGATCGAATTCGATCTTCTGCCGTTTCTCCATCAACAATCAGCTCTCAACCATCAACTAGTCTTGATGGCTTATTCGCCAGTCGGCCATGGCCGCGGATTACTCGAAAACAGAATCGTGAGGAACATTGCCGAGCGCCGCGACGCCACGCCCGCGCAAGTCGCGCTCGCATGGGTACTACGACACCAGGATCCGCCATCGGACGGATTCGCCGCGGCGAAGGTCATCGCTATTCCAAAAGCGAGCAACGAAAAGCACGTACGCCAGAACGCGCGCTCAATCGATATCAAATTGACCAAGGAAGATTTCGCCGAGCTCGACCGCGAATTCCCACCGCCGGACTCAGGGAAACCATTGCCGATGCTCTAAGCGAGACGATCAGCCTGAAAAAGGATTGACCGCAAGCCGAACTTCTGCCTCGATGGGAGCCATGAAAACGAAAGCTTTTGTATTAGCGTTGGCGTTTTGCTTTTGGGCAGGGGCGCTGTGTTTCGCTGCCGATCCACAGATGGGAACTTGGAAGCTGAACGAAGGCAAATCAAAGTTCACACCGGGGACAACAAAGAACACCATGGTTGTTTACGAGGCAGCCGGTGATCAAGTGAAAGTGACGTCGAATGGCGTAGATGCCAAAGGTAAGTCCACTCACACCCAATGGACGGGCAGGTTTGACGGGAAAAATTATCCTGTCACTGGCGACCCGAACTCAGACGCGAGGTCGTACAAAAAAATCGACGATCGCACACTGGGGTTGACCATTTGGAATCACGGAAGAGTCACGGGCACAGGCCGAATTGCGGTTTCTGCTGATGGCAAAAGCCGCACCGTCACCTCGAGCGGGACCACCGCAAAGGGCAAGCAGTTCAACAACACCGCGGTCTTCGACAAGCAGTAAGATCAGCGGACGCGTGCGCACTCCGAAAGTCCGCCATTCGGACGGATTCGTCCGGTGGCGAGCTTGCGCAAAACCGAACGGCCTCGCCGTGATTTCGCACGAAGTGCTTTGGAGTGCGATGCGTCCCCGCATCGCTTTGATCGATGCTGATGGAACCCTGAGAGGCGAGCTTGTCAGCCGCCGGTCTTCGCTTGCGCGACGTAACGCTTTATTTGCTCGATGTCGGCGCCATTAACGGTGCCAACCAAACTGCCCCCGCGATTGTAGACGTTAACCTGCGGGATTGAGTGGACGTTGAATTGCCGCGCCACTGGCATTTTCCAATTGACGATGTCGATTTTGCGCAGCGCAATCTCCGGATCGCTCCTTGCCAGTTGCTCCAGGCTTGGCGCCAGCTGTTTGCACGGGCCACACCAGTCCGCATAAAAATCGACAACGGTCACGTTGCCGAGAGCGAGATGCTTATTGATGTCCACCTGCGCGCCGTGAGAAATGACTTCGATTGGTTCGCCACGACGAGCAGCGGCCATCGTCGCCTGATTGACGGTTTGTTGTGCGGAATAGGCAGAAGCGATCGCGGCATTGTAATGAAATCGTTCCTGAACCTCTTTTGGCAACTCGACGAAATACACTTTCGAGATTCCCGAATTCGTTCTTAGCACGATGCCGTCAGGTTCCACCCGGCTCACTGTGACGTTCTTGTATTCTTTCCCGCTAACCAATTTGAAATCGTCAGCGACAGCGACTGTCGTGAGACACAAAATTAACGAGGCGACAACCTTCATCTTGCAATTAACCGAAGTCTTGAACGATCGCGTTACCCGATACAAGAGTTTTCTCGGCGCCCCTCAAGAAGAACGGCTTGATTAAACTCTCGCCGGTTGGCAGAAATATGATGATTGTTGTCATTGCTGCCACGAACCTGTTATCGGAAAATCGGATCATGAATGCGCGTACGATGAATAGAATAGAACTCGTTTACCGAGTAGCTCAATTTGGTTTCCTGCTTGCACTGGGCGTGCTAGCCCTCAGTGCATTGTTCGCAACTGGAGCTCCGGTTAAAGATGACCATTCGAATCGGAACGAAGTCACGACCGATACAACGTCGCTAAGACCACCAGACAAGGGCCAGATTCCGGTCGCCTTTCTAATTTCCGATGGCGCGGTCGTAATCGATTTTTGCGGGCCGTGGGAAGTTTTCCAGGACGTCATGATCCCGGGTAGCGAAGAAATGCCGTTCCGTCTGTACACAGTGGCCGAAACGAAGAAACCGATCCGCACCAGCGGCGGAATGCAGATCGTTCCCGATTACACGATCCAAAACGTTCCACCGCCGAAGGTGATCGTCATTCCCGCGCAAAGTGCACCGAGCTCCGCGGTGTTGGATTGGATCAGAAAATCTTCAAAGACAACCGATGTCACCATGTCGGTTTGCACAGGCGCATTTGTTCTGGCAAAAACCGGACTGCTAAACGGCAAATCCGCGACCACCTATCACGGCGCATTTGGACGTTTTGCCATGCAATTTCCGGACGTTCAGCTCAAGCGCGGCGCCCGCTTCGTCGAGAATGGAAATCTCGCAACCGCCGGCGGTCTTTCTTCCGGAATCGATCTCGCGCTCCGCGTGGTCGAACGCTATTACGGTCGCGAGGTTGCCCGGAAGACGGCCTACAACATGGAATATCAGGGAGAAGGCTGGATGAATCCGAATTCAAATCAGATCTACGCCACGTCACCTGTCTCCACTCCCGGGCATCCGCTTTGCGCGGTGTGCGGAATGGACGTTGATCCAAAGATCGCGCCAAAATCTGTCTTTAAGGGCGCGACTTATTATTTCTGCTCGGAAGCCGATAAGAAAACTTTCGATGCGGCCCCTGAAAAATTCATCACGGCGGTCACGCCCGAATCGGCAACGTCAGCTTCTCGAAATTGAAACCGAAACACGCAACTGGTGCTAATGACCTTTCACAAGAATCGCGGACGCGGCGGATCGTGTTCGTGGCGGCGCCTGGTGTCGAGATTCTGGACTTGGTAGGTCCGCTCCAGGTGTTCGCCCGTGCCTCGGAAATGCACGCCCGGGCGAATCCTGCATCGCCGCCGATCTATTCGGTCGAAGTCGTGACCATTTCTTCCCGTCGGTCGATAACCTCCAACTGTGGTCTGCGCATCACCGCGCATAGAAACTTTCGGGAAGTGCGCGGGAAGATCGATACCCTGCTCGTTGCCGGCGGCGATGCAGTCGAACAGAATGAGACCAGTTCGGAGGCTGTGCGCTGGTTAAAAAAAATCTTCCCACGAACCCGGCGGGTCGGCTCAGTCTGCACTGGCGCAATGTTATTAGCCCGAGCCGGACTGCTCGATGGTCGTCGCGCCACGACTCATTGGAATTGGTGTCAGACCTTGATCAAACGCGCTCCGCGCGCGCAGGTCGATGCCGACCCAATATTTGTCCGTGACGAAAACGTTTATACGTCTGCCGGCGTCACGGCTGGAATGGATCTGGCGCTGGCGTTGGTCGAGGAAGATTACGGTTCGCGGCTCGCTCTGCAGGTTGCGCGCAATCTCGTGCTGTATTTGCGGCGACCCGGCGGCCAATCGCAGTTCAGCGCCGCATTATCACTGCAACTGACCGATCGAAAACCGTTGCGCGAATTGGAAGCATGGGTGCTCGATAATTTGCAGAAACCGATCACGGTGCCGCTGCTGGCAGAACGCGTAGCGATGAGTCCACGCAATTTCGCGCGCGTCTTCACCAAAGAAATGAAGACTACGCCTGCAAAATTTGTCGAGCGTCTGCGCATCGAAGCAGCTCGCCGGCGGTTGGAAGAAAGTCAGAACAGCATGGAAACCATCGCAGCCGAATGCGGCTTCGGGAGCATCAACTCAATGCGCACTGTGTTTCAGCGGACGCTAAAAATCGCACCCGGCCAATACCGTCGTCACTTTCGCCACGTGAAACACCCGTCAAAAGCAAAAATCAAAAAGTAACGCGCTCATCTGAATCCACGGCCAGGTTCCGTTGCATCCAACAAAACAGATGCAAAACGTTGCAATCAGCTCGCAGACTTCTTCCCGAAATTTCATTCGGATCGCCGGCTTGCTTCTTTATGCCTGCGCCTTTGCCATGCTTTTTGCGCAAAAAGAGCTTCGACGCCGCCGGTGGCCCTAGGTGCTCTATAATAGGGGTCTAGGCGGCCCGGCAAAGAGCGCGCTTGCGCCAATGTTCAAGCCCTGGGTAAACTTGTCCTCCCACACGCGCCGCTGCGGGGCCGCACCGGACGTTGGGCCATCGGGCCGGCTCCAGGAAACTAGTTGCGGCGTGCCATCGTCAATCTCAAGACCCCAGATCAGATTTTCGAAACGACCGGCCGCGCCGGTATTGAAATAGCCGTTGTAGCGGCCGCCCTCCCGCCCAAGCGCCGCGGTGAATGCCGGACGGAAACGCACCTCGTGAGAATGGCCGAGCACAAGCGAAGGAGGCGAGTTGTCAAATTCCTCTCTCATCCACTGACGGATCTTCAGCTCGTTCATGTGCCGGTACTTGAACATGCGATCGCCCGCCATGACCTCGCGAAAGAAGGCCTCGCGTGGATTATCCTGGATAAAATATTCCCAGCCTACGTTGTGGCCAAAGGCCCACTCCCAGAACCCGCGGTCATTGGTCACAGCGCTAGGTAGCGCCTCGATCGCCATTCGGATCGAGTAGTCATTGACCGGCTTGCCATGTCCAAGATAGCTGCTCCCAAACTCCAGCAGCGCGACCTGAATACCGATGGGATTGCCCACGAGGAGCGCCTTGCCTAACGACTCCGCGACCGCACCCAGCTTCTGCCAGAAGTTCAACTCCACCGTCTCGGGCACGTCGCCCACGAGATTGTTCAAGAAGCCTTTTCCGCGCTCGACCCAGTCGACCACGTTGTCCTTGTGCCACAGCCAGTGCCGGTCGGGCCCCTGGTATATCCATGCGATGCATTCGGTGATGACCTCGCCGATACGCGGCGCAAACTTCGGAGTGCACGAGCGATCGAACTGGTGCCCGTGGGTGATCACGAAGCGCGAGGCCGAGGTGGACGCATCATCAATGTGGTCCTCAAGAATCACATAGTCCACCATGAACGGTCCCCGGCGGGCGCCGGAAGCCGCCCGGGCCAACGGTGCGAGAGTCGTGAGTTGCTCGATCAGAGCGGCATTGAAGTCATCGAGCTGCAGATCGTAGTCGTGATTGCCCGCCGTCCGCACGTAATGTCCGTTCGCGTACAACCTGGCCACCGCGACATAGAAATCGCGATGTGTCGTGAAGATCTGATCAAGCGTGCGGCGGCGTGCCTCACGGCGGTGTTGGTTGAGCTGATCCCAACCAAGTGCCGCCAGTGAGGCTCGTAAACTCGCTTCCGCGAGCGTCGGCTCGAAGAGCAACAGCTCCTCTACATCGCCGTTATCAATTACGGTAAACTGGGCTCGCTCGTACTCGCCTAGCACCTTGGTCATCATCGCGAGATTACCCGACGAGCCAAAGAAATCCTGGCGCGCACCCGCCGGACCCATGTGGTAATCGGAAAACACAACGTAGCGCCGCCCGTGCAACGGCAGGCGCTGGACGAAGCGATGTCCTTGCTCATCCGACGCGGCACCGTTCACGGCCTGTTTCAACCGCTTAATCGAAGCGTGCACTTCCGCCCCGAGCTCGTCGTCATCAGCCCACGGTTTCTTGCCTCCACGTTTATCCTCAATTTCGTGTTTCGATTTGTGGTAGATGCGATAAAGCTGATTGAACGTGTCTTCCTCGCCGTCACGGAGACTGAACTTGATGCCGAGAGCCGACAGAATGCCGAATTCGACCGGGTTCCCCACCGGCAGGGTCGGAGCGGGGTCGCCCGCGACGGGGGTCGAATGATGCCCCTCGCCCGTATCCGTTGGCTTAGGATCTTTCTTCGATTTCATGTGGGGGATCCCAGCACGAAAATAACGGCACATTAATATGTCACGTCAAGTCTGCGCCAGCGCCGGCCCATAGGGAGACCCCATGCCGCGTGCGATTGAATCTATGGACCCAGTCTAACGAAAGTTGCTTTAATCGGTACTGAGCGCTGGAGAAAGAAGTGGGGGCCACCGTTAATGGTCGCTCGTCAAACCCCACCGCCTCCGCTCTGCCTGCTCCCGAAGTTTTTTCGGAGCTAAGATTTCTCTGAAAGCGTTGTCTTCGCGGATTGAATTTGTCATCACGCTTACAAAGAAGGTGTTCGTTTTTGTTGCCATTCCTTTTGCCATTTTTCGGATCGGATTTGGTTATCGCACCCGCGACTTCGGAATTCAGCGCGAGGGTTTGCGTGCACTCTGCCGCAGTCATCTCCCCGTCGTTCTTGCGGTAGGCGGAGTGTTCCTGGCTTTTCACTATTTCGTCAGCGGCGGCGGCGGCGCGTTTCGGCGCGAACACTTCACCGTGTTTCAGCGGACGCTAAAAATCGCACCTGGCCAATACCGTCGCCATTTTCGCCACGTGAAACATTCGCCTCAGAAAATCTAATCAGGAAGGCAGGAAATAAGGCTTTCCGGGAAAACGGGTTCCTCATTTCCTGATTCAAAAGCCTTCTTCGTGCCCAGCCATGGCCGGGGCGCTCTATACCAGTGTTCGACTCGGCGAAGACTGGTCAGGGCGGCGCTTTACCTAATCATCTTCATCACCTTGGTATTGACCGGTCCCGGCGACTTTTCGCTGGATCACCTTCTAAAGCGCAATAAATCTGCCGCCGATCCTGGGGACGATTGAAGCGCGACCGCCCGAGAAATCGGCGCGGCAGTTAAAAGGCGCACCGTTACGACTCAATATCTCACGCGCTCCGCGATTTTTCTTCATCTGAATCCACTTCCAGGTTTCGTTGCATCCAACAAACAGATGCAAAACGTTGCAATCAGCTCCCAGACGCCTTCGCGCAATTTCATTCTCATCGCCGGCTTGCTCCTTTATTGCTGCGCCTTCGCGATCCTTTTGGGCAACA
>JBGPNR010000055.1:0-9220 GCA_041487635.1 Candidatus Udaeobacter sp.
AAAACCCAAGTGACATGACGGCCATTGTTTTGCTGAAGGAAAAATTTAAGGACGTACTTGAGACCCTCACCGATCGCGAGCGGCAAGTGCTCGAGCAACGATTTGGGGTAATCGATGGATATAGCCGAACGCTGGAGGAAGTGGGCCGGCAATTCCAAGTTACCCGCGAGCGGATTCGTCAGATTGAAGCAAAGGCCTTGCGCAAAATGCGGCATCCGACTCGTATCCTACAACTCGAGGGTTTCCTTGAAGCCCCCGGAATCTAAAGTATCATTTTCGGCACCCATTCCAGCGCAACTTGCGGCACTGCAGTTAGTTCAATTGACTGGAGACTATGGAACCTGAAGATGACAAACAGTTGTGGGATGTTCTCGGCCGTGTTCCGGGGCCCACCCTTTCGCCATTCTTTGCCCGGAACGTGGTAAGACAGATCCGCCAGAAATCGACCCGTTTCGAGCGGGCGCGAAACTGGTTTAGCCTGCGAAGACTTGTTGCAGCATCCGCTGTGGCAATCGTTGTGGTCGGCATGGCTATCGCCACGCATCGTCCAATCTCACAGACAACGTCCGCAAGTGATTTAGACGTGGTAGCTAAAATCGATCCACAGGATTATGACGTCGTGGTTGATCTGGATGAATTGATCGCCTGGGATGAAAATACCGTGTGGGAAGATAAGCCGACTTTGTGAAGTAGTCGTCGCATCGTCGGTTCTGGTCTTATCCTGTGCTATCGCGCAGGGGCAGCCGCAACAGCAATCGCACCGACCGATGGGCCGGCCGATGGGCGGCGCTCCGCACGGGCCACCGGCGGGCCAGAGTATGGGACCTCTGCGCGGACCGGCAGGTCAAAGCATGGGACCTTCACGCGGACCGGCGGGTCAGAGCACACGTGACCGGTGGATGGCAATGCCACCGGAAGCGCGGCAGAACTTCCGGCGCAACGCCGAGCGTTGGATGCGGATGAGCCCGGAAGAGCGCAACGTCATGCGTCAGCGCGAAAATTTGCGCCGGGAGACGATCAAGCGGGAAACCGATGCGGCGCTTCGTCAATCTGGTCTTAGTCTGACCCCGCAAGAGCGTGCTCAGTTTGAATCCCGCTACGTTCAGGAACGCAGGAAAGTTGAACAATCGCTCCGGCAGCAGATCGAAGCGGAACGTCAAAAGGAACTACCGACGCTGATTCAGCAGCTGAAGAAAGAGTTCTAAATCGATCAGCCGGCCAAAAGCCCTGCTACGAAGCCCGGGGGGTCGCCTAATTCAAAAAAGTAGAGCCGGCTTTTTTCTGCTTCTCATTCTTCGCGCAACATTCGTTCCTAAAAAGGTGCTGGCTCGAAATTGCTTTCGAGCCGGCTCAGTCAGGGCTTTCCGGATTCTACGCTCGCTTAGTACCGATAATAATGATGGTGACGGTGGTGACGGTAGTAACGGTGCCCGCCGTACCAATAGTACGGCCGGTAGTAGCCATAGTTCGGCCGGTAATAGCGGTACGGATAATAGTACCCGTAGGGGTAATATCCGTAGTAGCCCGGTCCGAACCCAATCGAGAAGTAGACTTGAGCATCGGAACGTGGCACCGCAGCAAAACTCAAGCCCCCCGCCACCAGTCCAATTAACAGAAGTTTCTTCATGATTTTACCTCCCAGTAATTAAACAGAAGTCCGACGGGAAAGTTTTCTGTTTTTATTTGGATGGAAGCACCTCGGGATATCCCGTGATGCAAACACTTTGCCCAATGCGCTGATATGAAACGCGGCGTAGTCGTAGCGCATTCGCCGCATTTGTTGCTCCCCGGCCCGCGAAGGCGATCACCGGTCCTCCGGTCAATATTGGACCCAGGTAAAGTTGCACTTTGTCAATGAGACGTGCATCGAGCGCTTGGCTCAGCACTTCACCCCCGCCTTCGATGAGCACATTTGTTATACCTCGTTTGCCTAGATTCTTTAGAACGCCAGTCAAAGACTGTCCTTCGTAAATCAGCGTTCGCGCAGCCAAGCGGTCGGAGAACAAACGGGCTCGCCGTGGAAGTTTGCCTGAACGAGTCAGCACAACCCGCCACGGTTGTCGCGCCGAACGCGTGCCCCGTATCGTTAAGCGTGGATTGTCCGCGCGCACTGTTTCCGCTCCCACGAGCACTGCGTCCACGTGCGCGCGAAGCTTACGGGCGTGACTTCGGGCGGAACGTCCGGTGATCCAGCGAGGCTCGACGGCAGGCCGCGTCAACCGACCATCAAGCGACATCCCGCACTTTGCGATGACGAATGGGCACGCAGTGACGATCCACTTGTTGAAAGCCTCGTTAATTTGCGCGCATTCATCAGCCAAAATGCCCTCTCGCACGTTCACACCCGCATTTCGTAATCGCACGATGCCTTTGCCAGAGTGATGCGGATTTACATCAATCGCACCGACAACGACATTTCTAACACCGGCGCTGAGTATCGCATCTGTGCATGGAGCAGTGCGACCAACCGTGGAACAGGGCTCCAGGGTGACATACAACGTGCCCCGCGTGGGCACCGGTGCACCGAAATTGCGGAGGCACTCTACCTCAGCGTGCTCGCGCCCCGCTTCTCGATGGCGCCCTTTCGCTACTATGCGGTTGTCGATTACCAGAACCGCTCCAACAGCCGGATTCGGGCTTGTCTGTCCAAGTGCCTTTCTTGCCTCGTTTAACGCAGCGCGCATGAACTGTTCGTTTTGTTCTATCGTCATTGTTTCGGCAGATGAATAATGGTTTTCGCCTATCGAGGCAACGTGGGTTCAGCCCAGCGACTGAAAACGTTACTGAACCATCCGTGCCTGGAGGGATTCGAACCCCCAACCTTCTGATCCGAAGTCAGAAGCTCTATCCAGTTGAGCTACAGGCACACTTTGTTAATCCCAAAACCCAAGCTCCAAAACCCAAAGTCAATCGCATTGGAGCTTGGGATTTGGAATTTGGGATTTGCGAAGCCGGGTGGCCGACGGGACTCGAACCCGCAACAACCAGAACCACAATCTGGGGCTCTACCATTGAGCTACGGCCACCATCATTGCCAGGGAACAAGATTAAAATTCGAATTTCTTTTTGCAAACAAAGGACTCGACTTTCCTCGCTCTCTCCAGTAATTCTCGCTGCCGGTGGAACAAAAATCTCCCCCCAGTTGGCTTGTCATGGCGCCTCGCCATCGCGCGAAGGGAACCGGTGCGGCTTTGATCGCACTCTTCTTTTTCACCGCGGGTACGGGCACTCTTCCGGGACAGGGAGACGATCCAAGCGAAATTTTTCTGAAAGCTTATCTGTCTGCGCAACAGGGCGAAAAACTTGAGCGTGAAAACCGATTCAACACGGCCTTGGCGAAATATCGATTTGCTGGAAGCCTGATCGAGACGTTGCGCAGATCGCATCCCGCCTGGCAGCCAGCGATCGTAGAATATCGCGGCCGTAAAATCAGCGAAGGCATCTTGCGAATCCAGGAGAGGACGACGAGACAAAATGCGCTAACGGCCAGTTCAAGTCCTCTGCCCGAAGTTGCGCCTGCACTGCCAGAGAGTGATGGCTGGTCCGAGCCCGGGCCCGAGGTTGTGGCCGCGCAATTGGGCGAAACCACAGCCCAGCCATCGGCCGATCCTGCGATCAAAGAGGCCACAAAAAAACTGCGTGATAAGGTCGATCAATTGCAAGCGGCACTCGGCAAAGCGCGGAGTGAACTTGAAACCGCACGAATAGAAAAGGAAACCGTTAACACGCGTCTAAAGGAAACAAATGCGAAACTTGAAAACGCCGAACACGACCTCGAAAAAGCGAAAAAGTCGGAACAGCAGACGCGTGATCAACTTGCAAAGGCTGAGGAATCCCTAAGAGCGTCCCAGGCATCGCAGGAGAGCAGCATTAAGGAGCAGCAGCAGTTGCGCGCGGAGGTTGCCCGTTTGAAAGACGCCGTTGCCGCAGCCGATCAGGCACGTACGACCGCGGAAAAGCAAAGGGAGGATGTTCAGGCGAAATTTGCCGACACAAATAAACAAATCACCGCGCTTGAGCACCAGCGCGATGAAGCGCTCGCCCAATTGAAAGTCGCGAAGGAAACCGAACACGGCGTTCAGCTACTCCTGGCTGAGAAGGACGATCTGCAACAGAAATTGGCAAATGCGGAGGAAAAGGTCCGAACGCTTAGCGAGAGCGACCCAGCTAAGGCGGAGAAATTTGCCGAGATGAATCAGCAATTAGCAGAGCTTCAACAGCAGTTGGCCGAGGCTCGGAAAAGAAATGATTATTTGGCAGCGCGAGCTGCCGAGCTTGACGTTCAGTTGGATGACGCAAGCATGGACCTTCAAGCTGCGAAGCTGGCGGGTGCAAACAGCGAGGAGTCCGCTCAGCTCGCAAAAGAAAATGAGCTCCTGCGAAATATTGTTGTGCGCGAGCGTCAGGAAGAAGCGCGTCGTGACGAGGCAAGGAACCTGGTTTTGGCGGAGCTGAGTAGATTAAAAATCAGATCGGAGAAGCTGAACAGACAGATCGAATTTCTGGCGCAGCCGGTTGCAAAACTAAGCACCGAAGAGCTCGCTTTGCTGCGGCAGCCCGTGGTCTCAGTTTCAGACCAGCGAAATAGCGTGTTTAGCGCGAGTTTCGTTTTTGAAAAAAAATCGCCGGTGGATGCGGCTGCCGCCGTCGAACCAGACGCGAAAGCAAAATCTGCGCCCGGAAGCGAACTAACAAAAGAAAAGCAACACCAACTCCAGGATCTTGCGCGCGTCGCCAGGAGAAATCTCGACCAGCGCAAATATCAGACGGCGGAAAAGCAGTATCAGGACATCCTGGCGAAAGATCCCAACAACTTTGACGCGCTTTGCAATCTTGGCGTGGTTTATGTTCGCAGCGGCAAATTGGGACCCGCAGAGTCGGTGCTGAAAAAGGCGGTGACCATGGCGCCCGACAATGAGTTTGTGCTCACCACACTGGGCATCATTCATTATCGTCAATCAAAGTTCGACGATGCGCTGGTTGAGTTAACGAGGGCGATTGAGATCAATCCAAAGAGCGCTACTGCTCACAATTATTTGGGCATCACGGCCAGCCAAAAAGGCCGGCAGCAAGAGGCAGAAAAGGAAATCCTTCAGGCTCTGGCAAACAATCCTGACGACGGCGATGCGCATTTCAATCTGGCGGTCATTCTTATCACAACGCAGCCCGGCTCGAAAGAACTTGCGAAACAGCATTACGCCCGGGCCACTGCGCTCGGCACGCAACGTAGTCCGTTCCTCGAAAAATTGTTGCAGTGACCCCAGATCGGGGTCGAACGATTCGATCGACGCAAAGCTGGCTCTAACACTTCATGCGCTTGCTTCGTGCTTTCTTCGTTGCGCTTTTGACGGCAGTTGTCGGCTGCGTTCTTGCGTTCTTTGTGGGCGATTACTTGACCAGGCTGGCGCACGTGCCTGAGATGGAAGGTCAGCGGGGTATGACCGTCATTTTTCTTTGCGTGCCTCTTGGGATTGTTGCGGGTTTAATAATTGGAATCGTCTCGTCCATCTTCGTTCGACGGCAAGGGCCTGCCGGGTTCCTCATCGCGCAAGGTTGGTCGCTCCTGATTGCCTGCGGCCTCGCCGGTCTGCTGATAGGCGTTCCGTATGTGCTATCGGACAAACCTCCGCGGATCGACTGCAAGGGACTTGAATTGCAATTCGAGCTTCGTGCGCCGGCAGCGTTTCAAATTCCAGACCAGCCCGATGGTTACAGCATCCGGGTCAGTCTTTACACTGACAATCAGCAAAGTCGTTTTGCTTTCATCGATTGGAGCGCGATTACAAGAAACGCCGAACACATCACCACTCCTGGAAACGTCCCGTTGTTGACACACAGCAACACCAGATCGCTTCTTGCCTCGATCGGTAATGAACCAGGCGGGTCGCAGTTCATTGAGTTGAAAATTCCACGTGCGCCAACGAAGCAGGACGAAACTTGGTCCGAATGGATTTTGGCCACGCAACGCGCCGACCTCAGTCCAGTTCCTGAGCCTGAGCGATTTGCTGCGCGATATCGCGTTCGCACGGTCGATTGATTCTACAGGACGCGGCTCGAAACGCAGGATCATAACGTGCAACCATTTCTCACTGCTAACTGGCGTTACCTCGCCATGCTGAATTATGTCGTCGATCCTCGCGTGCTCGCGCCTTTGGTTCCGCGTGGTACAGAGATCGACTTCGAAAATGGCGAGACGTTCCTAAGCGTAGTCGGATTTCTCTTTCTCGACACGCGTCTCCTCGGTGTCCCCATCCCATTGCACCGCGACTTTGAAGAAGTGAATTTGCGTTTCTATGTGAGGAGAAAATCGGCGGACACCTGGCGGCGCGGTGTAGTTTTTGTCCGCGAGCTTGTCCCGCGGCGCGCGATCGCACTCGTCGCGCGCGCATGTTACGGGGAGAATTATCTCGCCTTACCGATGAAACACGAAATCGAACATCGAGATTCCAATTTGAAAGTGGAATTCTCGTGGCGACGCGGTCGCAAATGGGAATCACTTAGATTGCAGGCGACTGGCGAGCCGCAGGCAATTCTGGCGGGCACCCACGCGGAATTTATCACTGAACATTATTGGGGTTACACTTCCCTTCGCAGTGGCTGCGGCGAATACAGGGTCGAGCATCCCCGATGGAAAATTTGGAATGCGACGGATTTCGAACTGAAGGCAGACCTTGCAACTCTTTACGGCCAACAATTCGCTGAGACGCTAAATCAGCCTCCTCGATCCGCATTCATTGCAGACGGTTCGCCGATAACGGTGCACAATCGCCAGATGCTATAGGGCGTCTGTGTCAGACGCCCGCCAGAGCGAACGGCGTGTCACAGAGACGCCCTGCAAGCATTACTTCGAGAGCAACTGGCGAAGCACGAAGGGCAGAATTCCGCCATGCCGGTAGTAATCAATCTCTATCGGCGTATCGATGCGCAACTTCAGCGGGACCGAGCGCTTTGATTGGCCTTTAGCTTCGATCTCGAGCGTTATCGTTTCTCCGGGCTTAATTGCGTCCGACAATCCGACAATCGAAAAGCGTTCCGAGCCATCGAGTCCTAGCGATTGCGCCGTTGTTCCCTCGGGGAATTGCAACGGCAACACGCCCATGCCTACAAGATTTGATCGATGAATCCGTTCGAAACTCGAGGCGACCACTGCCTTCACACCTAACAAACGTGTTCCCTTCGCGGCCCAATCGCGCGATGAGCCGCTACCGTACTCGAGTCCCGCGAGAATAACCAGCGGAGTGTTTGTCTCCGCGTACTTCATCGCCGCATCAAAAATCGACATCTGCTCACCGTCCAGAGTGGGGCGAGCCTCAGGCTTGCGCCCCTTCGCAACCGGGACGGTCGCGCTACCATGAAACTTCGTCACGCCTCCTTCGGTTCCGGGCACCATCAAATTCTTTATCCGCACATTCGCGAATGTCCCGCGCGTCATCACCAGATCATTACCGCGTCGGCTGCCGTAGCTGTTAAAATCTCGCGGCTGAATTCCGCGCGACATTAAATACTTTCCGGCCGGCGAAGTTTCTTTGATTGCTCCCGCAGGCGAAATGTGATCGGTCGTTATCGAGTCTCCGAAAATCCCAAGCGCGCGTGCGGCGCGGATTTCCTCGATGTGTCCGGGCTTCATCGAAAAATTTTGGAAGAACGGCGGCTCATGAATGTAATCGCTCTTCTCATCCCACTGGTAAACATCGCCGGTGCTCGCTGGGATCTCGTTCCACTTCGGATTTTGATCGGCGAAATCACGATAAAGTTTGCGAAACGTCTCTGGCGCGAGGGCTGATTGCATGGTGGCTCGAATTTCGCTGAGAGTGGGCCACAGATCGCGAAGGAAAGTTTCGTTGCCATTCTTGTCTTTGCCGAGCGGTTCGCGGGAAAGATCGATGTGAACTCGGCCGGCCAGGGCGAAGGCAACAACCAGCGGTGGTGACATCAGAAAATTCGCCTTAATATGTTGATGCACGCGCGCTTCGAAGTTTCGGTTTCCCGAAAGAACCGAGGCAGCGACCAGATCGAATTCGTGGATTGCTTTCTCAATGTTCGGATGCAGCGGCCCGGAGTTGCCAATGCAAGTCGTACAACCGTAGCCGACAAGATTAAATCCGAGTTGATCGAGATATCTTTGCAGTCCGGTTTTCTCCAAGTAATCGGAAACAACGCGCGAGCCGGGCGCCAGCGAAGTCTTCACTGCGGGATCAATGTGCAAACCGCGCTCGACGGCTTTTTTTGCGAGTAAGCCGGCCGCAATCATTACGCTTGGGTTGCTCGTGTTTGTGCAACTCGTGATTGCCGCGATCAAAACGCTGCCATGTCCGATGTGAGCTCGACCGCGGACAAATACCTCGGTGGACTCAGCTTCAATTTCTTTCCCGGGATCCGGCGTTGGCCGGTTTGCAACCATTTCAATTTTGTTGAGTTCGTCGCCTGGATTGATTCCCTGGTCTTCTTTTTCGTCGCTCGAAGCCATCTCGCCGTTGCGAGGCGCGCTGCCGTTCAATTCCACAACGTGTTTTTCGCGAAGATCGACATCTTGTTTCCCGTATCCTCCATCACGCACTGGTTTCCCCAGCAGCTCGCGAAATGTTTTTCCAAGTTCAGGCAAATTGATCCTATCCTGAGGCCTTTTCGGTCCCGCAACGCTTGGCTGCACCTCTGCCAAGTCCAGATCGATGTCGACGCTGTAATCGATCTCGCCCCTGAGCGGCATGCCGAACATTTTTTGAGCGCGAAAATAATTTTCGAACGCAAGGCATTGCTCTTCGGTGCGACCCGTGGCCCGCAGGTAATCCACCGATTCTTCATCAATTGGAAAGTATCCCATCGTCGCACCGTACTCGGGCGACATGTTCCCAATCGTGGCGCGATCCGGCACCGGCAGTGATGCGGCGCCTTCGCCATAGAACTCAACAAATTTGCCGACGACCTTTTGCGCGCGCAGCAATTGCGTGATGTGCAAGACGAGATCGGTTGCTGTCACCCCTTCGCGCAATTGTCCGGTCATGTGCACGCCCACCACTTCCGGCGTCAAAAAGTAAACCGGCTGCCCGAGCATCCCGGCTTCCGCCTCAATTCCGCCCACGCCCCAGCCAACCACGCCAAGACCGTTGATCATGGTCGTGTGCGAATCGGTGCCAACCAGTGTGTCGGGAAAGAAGGTCTCTGCCTTCTCACCTCCGATGTCTGATGTCTGGCTCAACACGCCTTTCGCGAGGTATTCCAG
>JBGPNR010000056.1:0-9197 GCA_041487635.1 Candidatus Udaeobacter sp.
AGCACGCAGTGTGCGATCTCAAACAACGTAGTCTATCTGAACGATCTCAGCGCGACTTTGAATGATACCGATTTCGTTAACGCGACTGGAACAATGAATCTGCGGCGACCTTACCACTACAGTGGCAAAATTTCCGCAAACGTCGCGAACCTAGCGACACTTCAGCCGCTGCTTCGTGCGTCTGGCAATCAGAACGCATTGGCGGGCGCAGCCAAACTGGACTGGGAAGGAAGCGGCAACGCGCAGACTTTTCCGGTCGCCGCGGCGACACGGACTCGTCCGGCGGCGAGCACGAACACAGGCAAACTGAATTTGGTATTGCAGAATGGACGCTATGGAAATTTGCAATCGTTGCAGGCAAACGTCGACGCGTCCTATTCGCCGGATGGTCTTGATGTCCCGATCATCTTTTTCGCCACCAGCGGAATGGATTTTCGTGCCATCGCGCGGACGAAAGGTGACACCCTCGAGATAGACAAGGCTGAGCTTAACCAGGCAGGGGCCGCGCCACGGCGGGAGGCGGGCCGCGGCGCGCTCGGAGAGCGCGCCCTACCACAGAATCAGACAAAATTCGCATACGGTTATGTCTCTATTCCGTTTGTGTGGAAGAATCTCGGGACCAACTCGCCTGTTATTCCGTCCTCCTGGAAAGTGTCTGCGATATTTCAGTCTCAGGACTTGGATCTGAAAAAATTGTTCACTGATCTCGGGATCAAAGCGATGACTTCCGGCTTCTTGAACGCGAGACTCGACGCTGACGGAACAGTCGCCGATCTCAAGGCGCGGCTCGACATGCAGGTGCGGGATTTGCGAAACGAACTCTGGCCGAAAATGGAGCCGGCGACTTTTGAGCTGAGCGCGCAAGCCGCGCAGGACCGGCTGACATTTTCAGGAAAGCTGCGACAGGCCCGGATTCAGCCCGCGGAAATAACTGGAAGCATGCCTTTGGACATTCCAAAAATTGCGCGTGCCCGCAAAGTACCCGACGACACGCCGATCACTGCAAAAGCTCGTGTCCCGCGCACGTCCGTGAATTTTATTCGTCAATTCGTTCCGGAGCTTGAGCAACTCGATGGCGAGTTGGGAATGGATGTTGATGTGAGCGGTACGATCGGTCATCCGATTTTGAGCGGGGCAGGGGATATGACCATTAATGTGGCGCGTTTTACAAATGCAACCATCCCTGCGGTGAGAGGTTTTGGTGCGCGGCTGACTTTCAGGGACAACGCGCTTACCCTTGATCGCTTTGGGGGCGATATCGCCGGTGGGCCATTTACCATGAGTGGCCGAGTAACGTTTCCCAAACTGATCGAACCGACTCTCGATTTGCAATTCAGAGCCCAGAGCGTGCTGGTGGCGCGAAACGATACGCTCACCGCACGGGCGGATGCAGACGTAAAAATAACAGGCCCGGTTGCGGCTGCGACAGTCACCGGCAACGTCGCAATGACCAACAGCCGCTTTCTAAAAAACATCGATCTTATTCCTATTGGTCTGCCGGGCAGACCTGCGCCGCAGCCGCCTTCGGAGCGGCCTGACTTTTCTTTGTCGGTTCCGCCGTTCCGCGACTGGAAATTTGATGTCGCAATTAAAACAAAAGATCCAGTGCTCATTCGCGGGAATCTGGCGACAGGCCAAGCCATCGGCGATCTGAGGTTGACGGGAACGGGGCTGCATCCCGGGTTGCAAGGTGTAGTGCAGATGCAAGATGTCGAGGCGACATTGCCTTTCAGCCGGCTCGAAGTTTCGCGCGGGTCTCTCACTTTCACTCCGAGCGATTCGATGAATCCAAAGATTGATCTGCAAGGCTCGTCGGTGATCCGCGATTACACGGTGCGCGTTTACGTTTATGGAACTTTGCTTTCGCCACAAGCAATTTTCACCAGCGAACCGCCCCTGCCGCAGGAGGAAATCATTTCCTTGATAGCCACCGGCGCGACGAGGCAGGAACTTTCGAGTGGCAACGTTCTGGCTGGGCGGGCGGCCATGTTACTTGTGCAACAGCTTTACCGGAAAATCGTCAAGAAAGGCGAGCCAACCCAGACCAACACGGTTTTCAATCGGCTGGATCTTGATTTGGGAACTGTTGATCCACGAACTGGTCAGCAACAGGCGACCGTGCGTTTCAAGATCGACAATCACCTTGTGCTCACTGGTGATGTCGGTGTTCGAGGGGATTTTCGGGGGAAGCTAAAATATCTGATTCGTTTTCGATAGGCTCCTAAGATGCGACACGCGGTCCTTTGCTCTCTTGGAAGCGTGGCCCTTGCATTTGAACTCGCAGCGCAGAGTGCGGTCGACGTCGCGCGGCCTGAGGAACTGCAGAAGGCGCGGCGAGCGGTCGTAAAAGAGCAGGAAAAACGCGCGAAGCACGCGAGCATCATCGAATTTCGCGGCCAGCAGGCGTTCGCTGAGAAAGAGTTACGTTCGGCGCTAAAAGAAGAGATCACTACGATTGAGGATTTTGGATTGAATCCCGCGCGGGCAGACGATCTCGCCTTTTTCCTTGAAGTTTTTTATCGAAAACACGGCTACGCGAAAGTAAACGTGCATTACGTCATCGAATCTTCGGGGCGCGTGCGTCTGGACATTACCGAAGGTCCCCGATTTATACTGCGGGAGGTCGTCTTCCATGGAAACGCGCATGAGCCGGCAGACAAACTGTTCGAGTACATGGTGGGGCCGACCCGCGAGCGCTACTCGCGGCTGGAAAAAACATTGCCCTTCGTGGCCGCCGATATGGAGGAGGGAACGCACCTGGTGCAGCGCTTTTATATTGCGGACGGTTTTTTGGATGCTGCAGTCGATTCGCCGCGTGACAAATTCCAGGAGCAAAGCAACGAAGTTGATGTGGTCGTTCCAATTCACGAGGGCCGGCAATACTTCTTCGGTAGCATCTCGTTTGGCGGGCGAACCATTTACGGTGCGGAGGCCATGCGTGGGCAGCTAGCCGATCTGTTGCAGCGGCCTTACACCGAAGCGCGCGTAGCCGATATTCCGCGGCGTCTCGAGGCATACTTCAAGGCGCGCGGGTATTACGATGTGAAAGTGGCGGCCACTGGCGCACCGGAGGAAGCGCAGAATGGTCGAGTGCCGGTGCAAATCGCGATTTCGGCCGGACCCGTTTACCACTTCGACGGTGTGACAGTCAGCGGGTTGACTCGCCTGCATCCCAGTTTTGTAACACGACGGTTTACCAGGTTGAGTGGCAAAACGTACAGCCCGGACGTGCTCGATGAGCGTTTTCGCACTCTCATGAAGACGGGCCAGTTCAATTTGCTGCAAATCAAGCCTGTCCCAGTCGATGGGCATCTATTGCGGCTCGACATTTCCGCGGAGGAAGCAAAGAGCAAGGAATTTGGTTTTTGGGTTGGGTTCGACACTTACGAAGGCGCACTTGCCGGCGTACAGGTTGGCGATCGCGATCTGTTCGGTTACGGCCGTCCACTGACGGCAACGATTGAGGTTTCACAGCGCAGCTATAGAGGCGAAATTCTGTACGAGGATCCGTTCTTTTTTGACACAGATTTCTACTTCAAGGCACGAGCATTCGCCCTGACTTTTGATTACGATGGCTACTCAAAATTCGAATTGGGCGGACGACTCGAACTTAGCCGCAAGATTACGAAATACGACGAGGCCTCGCTGACATTTTCGGCCCGTCATGTGGAGATTACCGATTCAGAGATCAGGCCGAGTTTCCTCCTTGGGCCAAAGGAGTATCAGGTGGACACTATCGGACTCACCAACACGCTCGATTTGCGTGAAAGCCCATATGTGAACCCGCGCGGGTTTCTCATCGGTAACACATTCGACGTCGCTTCGAGTGCATTAGGAAGTGATATTGAATATGTTCGCGGCACAATGCGTGTCGGCTACTATCTTCCATTTGGACCCAAGCCGCTCACTCCCGGTGTAGTTGAAGATCAACCCCCAGGTACACCGTTGCAGCGTTTCTTTCGCCAGTCCTCGATTGCATTTGGCGCGCGCGCCGGCATCATTCATTCGCTCACAAACAGCGGATCCGACGAAGCGACTGCCATTCCCATCGACGAACGTTTTTTCATTGGCGGCGCCACAACCGTGCGCAGTTTCGGCGAACGCGATCTCGGTCCGCACGACAATCATGGTCATCCCGTCGGTGGAGAATTTTACACCGTCTGGAATGTTGAATACACCTTCCCGATTTTCGGCGAACTGCAGGGCGCCATATTCACTGATGCCGGGAATCTCTTGCCGACATCAGAAGACATTGGGCTAAACGATATGCGCTACGCGATTGGCGCGGGCTTGCGCTACAAGCTGCCCGTCGGGCCAATCCGCCTCGATTACGGCGTCAATCCTGATCCACAGGAATTCGAAGACTTCGGTGCGTTCCACTTCAGTTTTGGCTTTGCTTTTTGATGGTGATCTCTTCTCATTAACACCTCGCTTCAGCGAGGTGAGACTGGAGAGTAGGGCACGGTTGCTTAGGTTATATTCGCGACTATCACCCCGCTAAAGCAGGGTGTTAATGAAATTGAGACGATGAAAGATCAGCAACTGCTCGGTGACACTCCGCGAGAGGAATTCCGGAGGCAACTGCACGAATTGGCAGATTGGGTTGCTGATTTCCGTGAAAATATCGAGTCGTTGCGCGTCGCGCCTGATGAAAAGCCGGGAGCAATTCGTGCGCAGCTTCCTGCGCAGGCGCCCGAGGAAGGCGAGTCGTTTGAGAAAATTCTGGGCGATGTCGACCGGCTGATCGTTCCGGGCATGGTGCACTGGAGCCATCCGATGTTCCTCGGCTATTTTGGCTGGACGACCACCGCGCCGGGAATCCTCGGCGAAATCATCAGCGTGCCGCTCAACGTCAACGCGATGACATGGCGCACCTGTCCGGCTGCGACCGAGCTCGAAACGGTCGTTATCGATTGGTTGCGGCAATGGCTCAGGTTGCCTGACGAGTTTGGCGGAGTGGTTTACGACACGGCGTCAGTGGGAATCATGCATGCCCTCGCGGCCGCGCGCGAAGAGGCCGCGCCATCCACGAGAAAGCTTGGTCTGATCAATCGCGATCTGCCGCGTTTTCGCATTTACACATCCGATGAAGCGCACAGCGCTGCCGAAAAAGCGGCAATCACGCTCGGGATCGGCGAAGAAAATGTACAACGTGTTGAAACCAATGCGGACTTTCGCATCGACGTAAATGCGCTGCGCGAAACGATTGCGCGCGATGTGCGCCATAATTTTAAACCGCTTGCCGTCATAGCCACAGTAGGCACGACTTCGAGTGCAAGCGTCGATCCTGTTCCTGAGATCGCGAAGATTTGCCGAGAACAAAAAATGTGGCTGCACATCGACGCCGCATATGGCGGAGCGTTTGCCATGGTTCCGGAATACAAATGGGCAAGCAAAGGCTGGGAGCTGGCCGATTCAATCGTGATTAACCCGCACAAGACACTTTTTGTGCCGCTCGATTTTAGCGTGCTTTACGTGCGTGACGCCGAGCGTTTGCGCCGTGTCTTCACCCTTGTGCCCGAAGTTCTGCGCGGCGACACCGTCGAAGGAGAGAAGAATTACATGGATTACGGCATCCAGCTCGGTCGTAGATTCCGCGCGCTCAAAGCGTGGGTGATCTGGCGCTCGTTAGGCCGCGAAGGAATCGTGGCGCGTCTGCGCGAGCAAATTCGCCTGGCAAACCTCCTTGCCGGCTGGATCAAGAGCGACGATCGCTTCGAGCTGACTGCGGCAGTCAGCATGGGTGTGATCTGTTTTCGTTTTGTTGGACCTGTAGCCGGCATCGTTGATCCCGGGCCGGGGTCACCGACCCCGGCTACAACGGACAACATCGACAAATTGAACAGCGAGATCGTGGAGCAAATTAATGCTTCGGGGCGCGCTTATCTGACCCAAACGAAATTGCGCGGCCAAACCGTGATGCGCATTGGCCTAGGTAACGTGCTCACGACGGAAGATCATTTGCGCAAGGCGTGGGAATTGATCCGGGACGCTGCTGAAGCTCTGTAGCCGCTTCGCTCTCCGAAGCGCGACGCTGAGAATGAGTTCAACGAGCAGAATGCGCCCACAGGGCGGCGACGACAAATTTGCGGCTGAGCTAACCGGCGTTAAAGTCGTCCTCCGCTATGATGAAGTTACTGCGCAGGCACAAAGACTGGCTGATGATTGTGATCGCCATTCTGGCCATTCCGTTCGTCTTCTATTTTGTGCAACGGCCGGATTACGGCGCGATGGGGCGAGGCGACGTTGGTCAGATTTATGGCCGCAAGCTGACTCAACTCGAAATTGATGGAAATGCGCGCCTTGGCGGCCTCGCGCAAGCTCTCGGGATGTCCGAATTTTGGGAAACACTGTCGCTCAGGCAACCAGGCAATGCTGGTTATGGAACATTCGCCGTTAATCTAATTGTGCTGCGACACGAGGCCCAGCGGCTGGGGCTTCGTCCAAGCGCTTCTGAACTTGCCGATGTCGTGCGCAGGTTGCCGGCTTTCCAGGGTGAATCGGGCTTTGACATGAACAAGTTCAGCAATTTTGTGCGGGCTGCCCTGGGGCCAATGGGGCTTGGCGAGGAGCATATCGAACAACTGGTTCGGGATGAGCTTTGCCTGAATGAAATTAAAAGACTTCTGGCGGCAGGCGTCACAATTTCCAAAGGCGAGCTCGACGAGAATTTTCAGCGCGGCTACGACAAATTCTATGTGACCGTCATTCGATTTCGGTCCGCTGATTTCACTAATGGTATCACCGTCAATGATGAGGATGTGCAGAAATATTATGACGCGCACAAGGCCGAGCTCAAAACCGACGAGAAACGCAAGGTGCAGTTTGTGCAACTGGGCCTGACTGAGGAGCAGAAGAAGGCGACAGGCAAAGAACGGATCGATGCTTTGCAAAAGCTTTCCGATCGGGCGACTGATTTCACGCAAGCGCTGTTAGATAAAGGCGCGGACTTCAAGCAGCCAGCTGAGAAATCTCAGTTGCCAGTGCACGAGACCGGCGAATTTACCGCCGCTGCGCCCGATCCGCATTTGAAAGGCGATCCGCAGCTTAGCGCAGCAGCCTTTAAATTAACGGTGCAGGAACCGAACAGCGATCCTATCCAGGTGGCGGATGGATTTTACATTTTGCATCTCACAGGAGTCAGCGAGGCGCGTCCTCTCAAGCTCGAAGAAGCGAAGCCGAAAATCGTGGATGCGCTCAAGAAGTCACGAACTCGTGAGCTAATGTCGACCAAAGGCAGGGAGGCAGTGAATCAGCTTCGCGAGGCAACGAAATCTGGACAGCCACTTGGAGCGGCAATTCAAAAGACAGGTGCGAAGCCTGAGAAGATCCCGCCGTTCTCGCTAATCGAGGAGGAGAAAACAAAATCCGAAGACAAGGAACCGAAGAAGGACGAACCGGCCGATCTTACCGCCATTAAAGATGCCGTGGCATTCCTGAACGCCGGTGAGATCAGCGATTTTTCCCCATCGGATGAAAACGGGTTCATTGCAATTTTGGAAAAGCGAGAGCCATCTACAGATGCAAATGCTGGCGAGAAAAAGGCAGCGTTTGAAAAAAGACTTCTCGATAACAAGCAGCGCGTCGTTCTTTACGAATGGTTGCACGACCGGCAACAAGCGGCTGGCCTGCAATCTAGCAAAGGCTAGGCTGTTAACGGCGCCGAAAGGCTTTCGGGCAAACACAACGAACTCGATGGAACAATCGCCGGATCAGATCTTTGACGAGGCAAGTGGGGACCTCGCCATTGGCGACTTAGAGAGCGCGGCGGCAAAGTACCAGCGCTGTGTTGAGATCGCGCCCGACTTTTTCGATGGTTGGCACGCGCTGGGCATGGCGCTGATGAAACTCGGTCGGTTCAATGAAGCAATTGAAGCCGGCAAAAAAGCCGTCGAATTGAAGCCGAACGACCAGATCGGCTGGACGAGTTTATCGCTATTTTACAATCGCGCCGGCAACATCAAAGAAGCCGAAGCAGCGGGGGCGAAGGCGAAGGTTTTGTCGTGGGGTGGAAAGATCGCGAAAGAGTGACCAGGCTGTAAGTTTCATTAACACCGCGGCTTCAGCCCGGTATTGTGCGCAAGCGAGACCGAGAAAAACCGTTTAAACGGTTTGCTATGGGACCAGCGCTGGTAGCACCGCGCTAAAGCGCGGCGTTAATGAGAGCTTACCAAATATTGACGCGCTTATCCGCAGGGCGAACCATCGGTGAGCCATCGGAAATGTTGAACGCTTTCTGAAATTCCGGCAAATCTGACAACGGGCCGTTCACCCGAAATTGCGCCGGCGAATGCGGATCAGTTTTGACTCGCAGCTTTTGGTCTTCGTCGCGAATCTTCGACCGCCAGATCGCTGCAAACGACAGGAAAAATCTTTGTTCCGGCGTGAGCCCGTCGATCTTTTTATTTTGCTCCTCCGGATGTTTGTCGAGCGCCTTTTGCAACGCAGCGTAGGCGAGTTTGACTCCGCCGATATCGGCGATGTTTTCACCCTGTGTAAGTTCACCGTTGACGTGCAAGCCCGACAGCGGCTCGTATTCATTGTATTGCTGCACGATCGCTTTGCGCCGCTTGTCATATTCATCCGCCGATTTTTTTGACCACCAGTCGCGCAAATTTCCTGTGGCATCGAACTGCCGCCCCTGATCGTCGAAGCCATGCGTCATTTCATGTCCGATAACGGCGCCGATCCCGCCGTAGTTCACCGCGTCGTCGGCATTGGCGTAGAAGAACGGCGGCTGCAAAATGCCCGCGGGGAACACGATCTCGTTCATGTTTGGGTTGTAGTACGCGTTCACCGTCGGCGGCGTCATCCCCCAGTCCGTGCGATCCACTGGCTTGCCGATCTTCTCCAGGTCGCGATCGGCCTCGAATTTTCCGGCGCGCATCGCGTTCAACACGTACGGGCCGCGATCAATCTGCAGCAATGAATAATCGAGCCACTTGTCGGGATAGCCGATCTTAACGTTCATCGCTGCAAGTTTCTTCAGCGCCTCTTTTTTTGTCGGCTCATCCATCCAGTCGAGCGTCTTGATTCGATCGGCTAGCGCTTCCTTCAAATTGTTCACGAGCTCAAGCGCGCGCGCCTTTGCTTCCGGTGAGAAGTAGAATCCGACGTACAATTTGCCGAGCGCTTCGCCGATTTCGTCGTCCTCGGTAGCGATTACACGTTTCCAGCGCGGCTTGTTCTGCTGCGTG